>NZ_CDRJTB010000005.1:0-149800 GCF_976954365.1 Paenibacillus sp. Marseille-Q9583 | reverse complement strand
GCCTATCTAATTCCATTCGGAAAACTGGAAAACCTATTGAGAATGAATGGATGATAGCTTTAAAACCCGATTTGGGACAAGAAAACATTGATCGCATATTCTCATATTTCTGTGACATAATTGCCCATAATATTGAACATATACAATCTTCGGAAGTACCACGAGTAATGACTGAGAGCGCACTCGCACCAGAAAATTGGACTACAAAAGCCCTCTTGATTGATGAACTAAGAGGAGAAAGTGAGGATTTAGAACAAATAAAAATAGGTGAAGAAATAATTAATGTCTTGTGGGTAGTACCAATTACCCCCAAAGAATCGCGTATAATTTTACAAGAAGGCATAGATGCTTTTGATGCTTACATAGATAATCATCACTATTCCATAATTGATCCCACTCGTCCTGATTAATAAGAGCAGTTCAGTATCATTCGCACTAAAGCAACCATACTCCCACAGGTGGGTCCTTGGCTCGCGAACCACGTTGTAGAAATTCAAACCATGTCTACGGTGGTGCCAGAAAGTCCAAATGACACTGTGAAGCGCTTGCTCGGCTAGGGCATTATTTTCCTTGAACAGGGGTAATGGTTCTAGAGTATGACAGCGGAATTCTTGGATGAGAGTACAGGATTACTGATGTATAAGGTAGAAGACAACTGAAAGTAGAACAAAAGAGTGAATTTCTTCCAAAAGCGCCGCAAGGCGTTTTTCATTGTGCAGTTTGTCTTTGAAATCCGATATGATACTATAAGCTTAATGTGCCGAAAACGTATAAAAGAGAGGGATACATATATGACCAACAAACTATACTACAATTCTACATACCTTACTGATTGGGAAACCTGTATTACTGAAACCATAGAACGAGAAGATGGACTCTATGTTATTTTGGAGGAGACTGCTTTTTATCCGCATGGCGGTGGGCAACCTTGTGATTTAGGGACTATTGGGGATATCCCGGTACTTGATGTAATCAGTGAGGAAGAACTTGTCCTGCATAAGCTGGAACGTCTGCCGGATGATTTATCCGTCACTTGTCAAATCGATTGGAAGAGAAGATTTGATCATATGCAGCAGCATAGTGGACAACACTTGCTCTCAGCCATCTGTCTCAATTTGTTCCAGTTTATGACTCTAAGCTTTCATTTGGGTGAGGATTATTGCACCATTGATATAGAAGTGCCAGAACTGTCGCCTAAAAAACTTCATTCCATAGAGTGGGAGGTTAATCGGCAGATTTACCAGAACCATAGTATCCTGAGCTATTTTGTAACAGGGGAAGAGGCTTCACAGCTTAAATTGGTCAAACAACCAAAAGTGACGGAGAACATCCGGATTGTAGAAATTAAAGATATAGAATATAACGCTTGCGGTGGTACGCATGTATCTTCAACAGGTGAGATTGGTATAATTAAGCTTCTGAAAGCGGAGAAACAAAAAGGCAATACGCGGATCTATTTTAAATGTGGATCCCGTGCATTGGAGGAATTTATTAGTAGTCTGCAAATTGTTGGAGCTCTATCTTCCAAGTTCAATACGGGAAAAGATGAAATTATCGATCGTATTGAAAAATGGGAGAATGAACAAAAACAGCTGCAAGCTGAAATTACCCTTCTTAAAGAGAAGAATGATGATTATGTCGTGCAGGAGCTTTTAGCACAGCAAGAAGGAAAGCTGATCGCAAAAGTGTTCGAGGATAAATCGCTGAAAGATTTACAAAGTTTAGCTAACAAGCTTATAGCGAAATGTGATGTTCCGGTTTTATTGGCTAGTTCTGCTGAGAATAAGGTTGTATTTGCACAGAATGGCAACGCGGAGATCTCCTGTGGAGCTTTTTTCAAAGAGCATCTTAGTACCTACAATGGAAAAGGCGGAGGCAGTGATAAACTAGCGCAAGCAGGATTCCCGACATGGGGAGACGCTTCGGCGTTTTATGAGTTTGCTAGAAGTTAAGATTACTTTATAAAAGACAGAAGACCTGACTGCGGTAGTCTACCGTGGATCAGGTCTTTTTTATTACGCAAAACGGAAATAAGAAACTTTTTCCAAATCCTGTCGTCTAATTACATATGACTATAGAGTCAAGGGAGACGAAAAGAAATGAATTATTGGAAGGTAACGCTAGGAATCTTGACTGTTTTGATTTTAAGTACGGGGTATGGATCGGTATCAGCTCAAGCAGAAAACCAAATTCAATTCAACTATAAAGAAATCGGAATCAGCAGTAAACAGGTGATCACGGAGAATACAACTTTTGTACCCCTGAAATCACTCGCAGATGCTATGGGGTATACATTATCTTGGGATCAACCGTCCAAAACGGCCAAACTGGTTCGTCCTGAGCGTGAGGTTGTCTTCACGGCTGGTACTGTAAAGTCAAAAGTGAATGAGGCAGTGGTGACCTTAACAAAGTCCCCGCGTATTATAAAAGGCTCGGTGTACGTTCCATTGGTCTCAGCGGTCAGTGTACTTGGAAGTAAAGCGGGGCTTAATAAAACGGATGGGGTTATCCAAATTATAGATGAAGCTAGATTGGTTTCTGCTTCTGTAGATGGAAGATCCTATTGGATATCTCAAAAAAACGGCGATTTGTATTACCGTGCAACGGAAACTGGGAAACCAGTAATTATTGGTCGACTACCTTTTAAGGAATCTGCGTACAACTACGCTTTTGAAATTGAAAAAATGGGCAATGGTACGGACTTACTCCAGTTAACGGACAATCATTATGCCATGTTCACCGATTTCAATAGCAGTTATCAGGTATTGGTCAAAGCGGGCACTATTCTCAAGCAAATGGACTATCATTACAATAACTCGGCTTATATCCATGCACCACAAGTGCTTTCCACTCAGGTGTATATGACCGATGGGAAGAACGTTCAATATATTACTAAGGATGGCGGTTTGGGCAAGTTATTTGAGATGGAAAAGTTAACGGGAGCAACCGGAGATTTCATAGTGGAGTATGCTGCGGAAGACGTTGTGCTCGTTCGTTTATTAGATACGACACACTTATATTTAGTTTATAGCAACACCGGTGAAATCATTAATCTTTATGAAAAACTAATTACTAGTGAGGATCGTAAGGAATGGGATAGAGTAAATGATGGCAGAGATCCATATGTATTGACCAGAATGTTAGTGTTGAAGAGTCGCAAAGGGAATGTAATGACATTCACTTATACTCCAATCCTTGAGGAAAAAGCAAAAACAGTGACATTTACTCTTCAATCCAAATAATTTTAATCACTTTTATGTAATAAGCAAAAAGAGAGCGATGTTTAAAATCGCTCTTTTTTGCATTTTGGATCATTTCATCATCATCGTATTTCCACCTTTAATCTGAACAGGTTGATCATTTACGGATACCCAGACATCTATAGCAGAGTTGTTCCGGATGATCGTTTTGTCAGCACTAATTTTCAGTGAATACAGAGCATTGACATAATCATAAACCTCAATATTGGTTGCATACCAAATATCCGAATGACCACCTGCTTGCTGGCAAAAGGACTCGATAAGCTCCCAATTGTTCTGCTCAGCGAATTCATAACTATGACCCCAAACATAACAGAGTCTCAGTTTCTGGGATGGCCCTTCCGTTGTAAATCGCTCCCATACGTAATGCAGATCTTCTATATGATGACATGTTGGATGCCACTCCATGAAATTCAAAGGCATATCAAACTGTTTGGTAGAATGGACAGTTCGGCTATATTCAATCCCAACAGACTGTAGAGGAGCAATGATTTCCTGAGAGTATGTACCGTAGGGATAGGACATGCCTCGTACCGGATAATCCACTAGTTTCTCCAGTCTCTTACGGTCTTCGAACAGCTCATCGATTACCATAGGTAAAGGTAGACGCTCTAGATGTGGATGGGTAACGGAATGGGCAGATACCTCATGATTTCTGAGCGAATGTTTAACATCAGCAGATGATAAGAATCCGGGTGCGTTTATCATAGCGCTATTTAAATGGAAAGTACCTTTAATCCCATATTGATCAAAAATCTCCGCCAAGCGAATATCGTATTTCTGCCCGTCATCATAGCTCATGGTGAGTGCCTTGGGCAATCCGCCCGGGAATAAGTTAAATTGAAGTTTCATGAATGTACACTCCTGTTCGTTTGGTCATTTCGAAAATTACCTCTTCCAATTATAAACATTAAACGTTATAATCGGTTTCCACGTCTAAACAATGAAAGTGTTTACGGAATGGAATACACTTATAAGGAGAGATGCTGCCTGCCTGACTTTCTCTATGTTGTAAAACTATTATATGTGAAAGACAGAAGAAACTCACTTTTATATTTTATAACTAACTTACTGAGTGCCCCAATCCTTTTTGCAGAATTATTCACAACGAAGTATGTGGTTGACCTCATTCAGAACTTCAATCCTAACGCCTACCAACATATCTTGTTATTAGTAAGTTTGCTTATCCTAATGTTATATCTCGCGGGCCTTATTAGTTCTCTTCGAGCCATTGCTATCACCAATTTAACATCCACCAGTATATATGAACTGGAACATAGTATTTTGGAAAAGACTTCTAAATTATCTACGGCACTTTTGGAGGACCCCGCTACAAAAACTAAAAGAGAAAAAGCAAAACGACTTTCTTTGATTGATCTGTTAGACCAATGGACGGGCGTAACAGTTCACTTAATAACATTAGTTGTGTTAATGGTTGTCTTATCTGTTTATGGCTTCTATACTCTGGCTTTGATTATTTTAGGGGTGCAGATTCTACAGCTTTATCTTATGAAGCGAATGTCACAGAAAGTAGAGTCCATTTCAGCGAATCAAACCTCCTCTGTGCGAATGATCAACTATTTAGTCGATTTGTTGATTAACAGAAATTCCATTCCGGAAGTAAGAATGTACAGAATGTCCTCCTATTTGTTTTCCTCAATGAAAGAGTGCTTTACGAATAACTTCAAACAAATGCACCGTAAGGTTATTTATTCTGAAACCCTCAACTTCTCCCAAAGCTTAATCATGATCTTATTAAATGGGACTACGATTGCCATTCTAGCGATTACGATCGGAAGTAGTAGACAGAGTGCTGGGCTTTTTGTGTTATTACTTCAGATATCCAGTCAATTATTCATCGTTATTCCTGCATTAACAAGAGTTTACGCTGACTTAGCGAAGAGTCGTTTGCGTTACGAGGCTTATACGTCTTATTTAGATTTGGAAGAGCAGGTGCTTAGAGATCAGGAGGTGAATTCGAATAGGAACACCGATCCGATGAAGGTCCAAGTTCATCAGCTGTTTTTTAGATATCCGACCAACGCTAAGAACACCCTGAGTAATATAAACATGACTATTCATCCAGGTGAACGAATTGCTTTTGTAGGTGAGAATGGCTCGGGTAAATCTACGCTTGTTAAGTTGATCTTAGGGTTGTATCCCGCAACAGCTGGAAGCATCCAGTGGTTTAAAGGTGAGAATGAAGTCTTAGCACATAACGTGACACAGGATACCAGAGTTGTTTTTCAAGATTTCATTAAGTTACAAAGACCAATTAGAGAAAATATTGCATTAGGAAATATGGCTACTATTCATGACGATTCAAGATTATTATCCGCAATGAGAACAGCAGAAGCTGATCATTATGGTGTTCGGTTGGATACTTTAGTAGGTCCTCAGTTTGGAGGGATAGATTTGTCTGGGGGACAATGGCAAAGACTAGCGATTGCTCGAGCCTATCTCAATGATGGCGCTCTTATGATTTTTGATGAGCCGACTGCTGCCTTGGATCCTTATGCGGAACAACAGGCGTTCGATACCTTTATGAAATTAGGAGAGCAGCGGACCTCCATTATTGTGACTCACCGGCTGTATATGTCCAAATTCGTCGATAGAATTTTTCTGTTTGAGCATGGAGAAATCGTGGAAAGTGGAACGCATGAAGAATTAATGAGGGTGGATGGTAAATACAAAAAGATGTTTAATCGCCAGTCCACTTTATATGTATAAGAAAGGAGAAATCCATGCTGAAGTCTGACATCACTAATCTTGTAATGATACTCGTGAGAATGGTTAGAAAAAGTCCGTTGATCTCAACAATTACTATCATAGTCCCTATAATCAGTGGATTATTAACTTTCTATTCTTACGCTGTCCAAGTGAATATCATTAACGGTGTGGCTCACGGTATTATGACCCTGCTCCCTATTCTATGGTTTGTTGTGATTCATGGCGTACAAGCTTGTTCATTAAGCATAACCAACATGATGAAGAATCGTATGAATGCGGAACTAACCCTCGCTTTTCAATTTGAACTGATAGATATTGCAAACCGGGTTGATTTTGAGGATTTGGATGATGAAGAGTTTGGAAATAAACTGCAAAGAGCTAAAAAGGTAGTTGGAGAAGATTTAGAGGGGATTACAGGTTTTTTGATATCGAGTGTAGGAATTATCTCAGGACTAATAAGCATCATCTGGTTGTCGGCGACAAGTGGTTATTTCTTGGTCACATTCATAGTAACACTAATGATCGTGACTACCTTATCCATTCGATTATTTACGGAAATTAAAGTGAGAAGAACAGGAAGAGAGCTCACCTTTGATGGAAGAATGGGAGAGTATCTTGCTAACACTTTGGAAGACCCAAATGCGATTCGAGAAATGCGGATTTATAATTCCATCTCTTATTTTACAAATCTCTGGGCAATGATTATGAAGAAGCAGCATAATAAAAGATTTAGCGCCAGAAAATTCGAGATCAAAACAGGGATGGTCGTGGCTATGGTCCAGACGAGTGCTATCTTTGTAATTCTAGTGTACCTGTTAAACAAAATGGGGGAGTCTAATACAGTTACAATTGGAACAATTTCGGTGTTATTTCTGGCGCTGTTATCGAGTGGTGGTAAAATTATGAGTTTGACCTGGCCATTAAGCAAGCTTTACATCAGCAGTAGCAAATTATATGACTTAAATGAAGTACTTACATATAAGAACAGGGATTTTCGCAAAAATAACATCAATAATTCGACTGATGCTATGCTCCCAATTACCGTTTCAAATGTCTATTTTAAATACGCCAAATCGAACAAGAATGTCTTATCTAACATCAATATGACCATAAAGCCGGGTGAGAAAATAGCCATCGTCGGGGAAAATGGAGCAGGAAAATCTACGTTGATTAAAATGTTATTAGGTCAATATAGACCAAGCTCCGGAACGATTTGCTGGAAGGGTCATTTAGAACCTCACGGTAAGGTGTCCGTCGTATTCCAGAATGCTGTAAAGTTTGAACTGACACTAAGAGAAAATATCCTATTGGGCGATGCGAGTACACCTTCAGATGATGCTAAAATACTAAGGGTTCTAGAACAATGTGAGCTGATAGATTTGCTCCATGAATTAGGTGGATTAGATGTGAATTTGGGGCAAATAGTAGAAGGAAGCAGGCAGCTATCAGGGGGACAATGGCAAAAGCTGGCGATTGCGCGCGCGTTATACAATGATGCGGAGCTAATAGTATTCGATGAACCTACTTCTGCGATTGACCCGAATGCCGAGATGGAGATCTATACGAAATTATTAGAAATCTGCCAAGATAAAGCAGCTATTTTTATTTCTCATCGCTTGGGTTGGGCGAAGAATGTTGATACGATCTATGTTATGTATCATGGAGAAATTGCTGAAGTAGGAGACCATCAAGACTTAGTACATCAGAATGGGATTTATGCAAACATGTACGCTTTACAATCCTCTTGGTATAAGTAGCTTATTCGCAACGATATTCTTTAAGGACTATTTGCTTCATCACCTACCTCAATCTAAGCTTCGCGTTCAAAAATCTAAAGCTGACGTTGCATAAATGTATATGTTCAGCTGTATGATATAATTGTTGAAAAAAAGGCATGGGGAGAACAATATGACTACAATCATTGATAAAATCGCCTGGATTCATATCGAGAATGGACAAGTCTTATGTGCACGTTCCAAAGGGAAAGATATGTATTATTTACCTGGAGGAAAAAGAGAAGCCGGAGAAACAGACGAAGAGACGCTCGTGCGCGAAATCGAGGAAGAAATTTCTGTTCAGATCAAGACAGAGACTGTCTCTTATTTTGGAACGTTTGAGGCAGAAGCTCATGGGAAAGCAGAGGGTGTTACAGTCAAAATGACCTGTTATATTGCGGATTATGAAGGGACATTAACGCCAGCGTCCGAAATCGAGGAATTATCTTGGTTAAGCTATAAGGATCGGGATCGCGTGTCTGTTGTTACCCAAATTATTTTTGATCAATTACGCGAGAAGAATTTGCTCTCTTAAATCAACCATATACAGTATTTGAAGTCCGTTTTAAGCTAGTAAGTTGGCTTGAGACGGTCTTTTTATTTCTACGAGTAACGCTCGTTCGTTGGATCATAGCAACGATTCTTCTCATTAAGGACAGATGTCCTTTTTTAAACCCATGAATTGCTTTTTAATATGTAAGAGATCGAAGTTGAGGAGAGAGAGAAATGAGAGGAATTATATTTGCATTTTTAGCGGGGGCTTGTATCACTCTGCAAGGAGTATCTAATGCTCGAATTAGTCAAGATATTGGGACTTGGCAAGCTGCGACAATTACACAGTTAACAGGATTTATCATGTCCTTCCTAATTCTTTTGTTCGTTAGAGATGGAAAATGGGGAGGATTAAAGCAAGTAAAACCCTTATACCTGATCGGCGGTGCTTTTGCAGCTATAATTATTTTCAGTGAAGTCACTGCCATTCAACAGATTGGCGTTACTTTTACTATATCGACCTTGCTCATTGCACAGCTATGCTTGACCTTTTTAATTGATATTAAAGGCTGGTTTGGGATGGAAAAACGACAAATGAGACTCCCACAGTTCATTGGAATAGGGTTGATGATTGCTGGAGTAGTGATTTTGAAATTCTGAGAATACAATCAACAACTGAAGGAGTTGCGTTATGATTTTAGGGTTAATATTGGCGCTTGTCGCAGGTTCATTCGTTAGTTTACAAAATATTTTTAATACGAAGGTTAATCAAAAGGTTGGATCTTGGGCCACAACGACATTAGTATTAGGGTTGGGTTTTCTGACTTCCTTTATTATGAGTCTTATCTTTGAAGGCGGCCGGATATTTACTTTGCGAAATATGGAGCCATGGTACTGGATCAGCGGATTGATCGGGGTGGGTGTAGTGATCTGTCTCGTGCAAGGAACCAAACGTCTTGGACCAACCTATGCGATCTCGATCGTATTAATCTCTCAGCTTGGGTTTGCTTTATTGTGGGATTCCCTCGGCTGGTTAGGGCTTGAGAAGGTTCCTTTTACCTGGAAGCAGTTGGTTGGAGTACTCGTGATTGTTGGCGGTATTCTAGTGTTTAAGATAGGTGGTGCACGGGAGACACAGAAGTCGGCTTAATTTATCCTCAGACTCATGTTTGTCAAAATAGAAGTGATGGCAGTCACACGAGGATGGAAGAAAATCAAATTATACTTTGGGAAAGTAATAGCTCGATTATAAATAAGGAGTAGATCATCCTATGTTCATACAATTGAACTCCCAAACTATTAAAAAGTTAGAAAAAAGCCTTGGTGAACGACCAGGATATTTTAAATTATTCTTCGATACAGAGGGCTGTGGTTGTAATGGCGTGATCGTAATTCAGGTCATTAGTGAACCTCATGCTACAGATATTGAAGTTCAGAAAGAGCCTTTTACTTTTTTTGTTGACCGGCAACAGGAGTCTTTATTTGATGAACAGATGCGACTTGAAGCAGATGAGAATTACCCGTCATTCCGATTAACTAGTGATTCGAGTCTGTTAGGAAGTAATATTCGTGTAAAAGATATTCGTTAGGCAGGTTGGAGCAGTTGAATGCAGAGTGTGTAGAATGGCTGATGAAGCGATTTTACACACTTTTTTTATTTTTTTTCGAGCATTAATATTGTCTGCTATGTCACGACGTGATATAGTCACGTTAAGACATATTTAAATGCGACGTATAAATAAAGGGAGCTGGGCATGTTGAACCCTGAGAAAGTATTAAAAAAATACGTACCCATGACTGAAACAGCATTCTATATTCTTTTATCCTTAGATGAACCACGTCATGGATATGGAATAGTGAAGCATGTGGAGAAAATCACGAAAGCACGTCTTTTGTTAGGTTCAGGTACAGTTTATGGCACGTTAACGAAGATGCAAAAAGATGGGATGATTACTGTTTTTGCTGATGAAGAGAGAAAAACAGTTTACGAAAGAACAGACATAGGGATGCTAATTCTTGCTACGGAGATTAATAGGCTTAAAGAGCTACATGAGAATGCTACAAAATATGGAGGTGACATAGGTGATTATCAAAATATTTAGACCCCTTTGGAGTTATGATGTTCAGAAAACTGAAGAATGGTTAGCTTCTATGGCCCAAAAAGGCTACGAATTTATCCGAATCAACCGTTTAACTAGATATTTTTACTTTCAGCAGGGCGAACCGAAAGCAGCAAACTATCGAATCGTATTCGATAAAGTTCCCAACCAATCCCTCTCTAAGGGTCTATTAAATTTCGGATGGACGAAGGTGTTACAGAGCGGCAAATGGGTTGTGACGATGAATCGGCTGCCTTTAGAACAGATTAGAGCTCTCCCTGATCGAGAGGGAATCGTAAAGCATAACAAGAAGATCATGTATATTTTTATGGGGATATTGATTTATTTAATGGTTGCATTACTCAATGTAATTTTAATAAGTACGATAGCATTGAGTGTTTCCAAGTCTGGTCATTTTAATGTCTTCAACGGACCTTATGGTTTTATTCCCGCTACTGCATTAGGGCTTAGCATTATCTTATGCATTTTCACCGTATATTCGCTGATCACATTAAACAAGACGAACCAAAGATTAACAGGGGAATTCATACAACCAAACAAGCAAAATGGTCAGGGGACATTCCTTCTGAAAGACAGGCTAAGTAAGAATGAAGAGAAGCGTTTGAAAAGTTCAGGTCAACTTGTTATGAAGTGGAAGATTGGATGGATGTATTCGCCGGATCGGCTTGAAGAGTGGCTAGAGGGAATGGAAGAAAAGGGATATAATCTGTACAGCGTTGGCAAAACAGGAACTGCCTTTTATTTTAAAAAAGGGAAGCCTCGTAAGATGTGTTATTGTGCGGACTTACAAAATACTGCTGATACCAATTACTTCAACATTCACACGGATTCTGGCTGGGTATGTCTATATCATTCGAGTTCATGGAGTCAGAAATGGGTTTTATGGGGCCAAGAATATGTACCAGGTGAAGCCAAGCCGCAAATATACAGCGATAAGTTAAATCAATTGAAACTAGCTAGACGTATAGCTTTAACGTATTCTGCTATGTTCTTACCCCTCACTATTTTATATATGTATATCATTGGTTTAAATGTAAGATTATCTTCTTATTCTAACCTGGATCGATTGCAGATCATAAATATGATCTTGTACGCCATATTAATTCTAATGTTTGGCTCATATGTTACTCGCACTTGGCTATATTACAACCGGCTTCGTAAACATCATCAATAATATCGTGGAGGTGTATGATGCAACAGAACATTTATGACAACCCTGAGTTTTTTCAAATGTATAAGAACTTAAGGGAGTCAAGAATTACATACAATGACTTTATTGAACAACCTGCAATAAGAGGGTTACTTCCAGACCTACAGGATTTAAATGTTCTCGATCTGGGTTGTGGTTTTGGTGAAATGGCAAACTATATGATTGATAACAATGCTTCACAGGTAACAGGTGTAGATATATCAGAGAAGATGTTAGCTATGGCAAGGAAACGTCCTGAGATCCGTTATATACAGGGCTCTATGGAAGAAATCGAATTTAACAGTAATGAATTTGATTTGGTAGTAAGTTCGTTAGCTTTTCATTATGTCGAGGATTATAAAGCACTCATTAGTAGGATTTCAGAATGGATTAAACCCAATGGTTACTTGGTATTCTCAACAGAGCATCCTGTTGTTTTATCAAATAAGATTCAAAGTGGATGGGTTAAAGATCCCGATCAAAATATCCTACATTGGCCCATTGATAATTATGGTGAAGAAGGCCTAAGAAATCAGTTTTGGGGAATCGATGGTGTCATAAAATACCATAGAAAACTTTCAACTTTACTTAATACTTTGATCCAAAATGGACTCACTATTGAAGAAATTGTTGAACCTGAATCCAACCTTGAGGGTCTTGAGAAGATGCCCAAATTAATAAATGAAAGAAGGAGACCTTCATTTTTATTAATTAAGGCTAGGAAAACAGTTATGCATGGACAGTAATCTTCAGTTATGAATGAACTTTACCAACCGATGAAGGACGATTACTTTATACTTATGTATACAGCATCTGCAAGGAAATTAAGGGGAGTGTTTGTATGCATGAAATACCTCATGAGGATTATTATAAAGTGAAGCCACTACTTCAAGGAGAGCATATCCATCCCGAAATTCTCTCTATAATTGAAGGCAATAATCCTGGTTGGATTTTTGTCGATGAACTTACAGCACCAAAGAATGCGTTAATATGGAGTCAGGGGATTGAAGGGTTTTATCTTATCGGTGATCACACCAATCAAGCCTTTATCCATGCACTGGACAGTTATGTAACAGATCATATTGTACCTAGAATGAAGGAACTCGGGATGGAACATTTCGAAGTTTCTGGTCAACATGATGAATGGAATCTGGAATTGATGTTTCCTTCTAGGAAGCTATATCCTTTTGAACAGATGGTGTTCAAGTTACTTCACAAGCCGCCTACGACGCAGACTAATGGGATTAGAACTATAAATCTTAAAATGCTGGATTGGGAGAACTCAGATCTAAAGAATATAGAATTTGTACATGAAAATATTGATTTATTCTGGTCATCAAAAGAAGACTTTGCCCAAAAAGGCTACGGATATGCTGCTGTTGAGGGATCTGAGGTTATGGGTGTGTGTTATTCTAGTTTTGTTACACAGGATACACACGCAATTGGAATTGAAACCCTTCCTAAATATCAGAAACAAGGAGTGGGGACACATTTAGCGACGCTAGTAGTTGAAGATGTGCTTGCCAATGGCTTTATTCCTTACTGGGATTGTTCTACTGATAATGAAGCTTCGGAAAAATCGGCACTACGGCTAGGGTTTCAACAGATACATCAATATAAGTGTGGTGCTTTTGCAATATAATCCTTTTAGAGACGTCTATTCCATGGAGTAGACGTTTTTATTATATTTACCGTGGAGTTGTAAATACTTTAATATGAATAGTAATTTGGTATAACTCTATAATTATGAGAGAATGATCATCGGAACGAATGGAACGATTGAATATATTATAAGGTTAGGATGATCATCCATGAAAATTTTTCTTGTCGAGGACGATAGAACGATAGCATCAGGGCTTGAATATTCATTACAGCAGGATCATTTTGAAACCCTTCTATGTTATGACGCCACCTCAGCCAAAGCGGTGTTATCTGAGCAGTTATTAGAGCTTACCTTATGCATCTTTGACCTCTCACTTCCGGATGGCAGCGGTTATGAATTGTGCAAGATTGTGAAAGCGCAAAGTGATATACCGGTAATTTTTTTAACGGCGATTGATGATGAGGTCAACGTGGTGATGGGACTCGATATGGGGGCAGATGATTACATAACCAAGCCTTTTCGGATTCGGGAGCTGCTATCGCGGATTAAATCCGTCTTAAGGAGATATAACAAGCAGGCTCAGACCCAATCCAATATCGAATTAGAGAATATACGGATTAATACGCTTGAAGGAAAAGTTTATAAGAACGGCGATGAAGTGCTATTGACCGCATTAGAATATCGATTATTACTGATCTTTGCTAACCATGTTGGTCAGGTTCTCTCAAGAAATCAATTGTTAGAACGGATTTGGGATGTGGCAGGTGAATTCGTGAACGACAATACATTATCGGTTTACATAAAAAGACTTAGAGAAAAGTTAGAAGATAACCCCCAAGAACCAACGCTGATCAAAACAGTTCGAGGGTTGGGTTACAAGGTTGGTGATTAGGATGCTTCGTAATAGAGAATTTAGATGGTTATTGTATACGATGTGCTTGATCAGTCTTGTGGCTACAGCGGTGGCGACATTTATTTCGTTAGAGGCGGTAGGGCTCACAGCTGGGATTTCAGCTTTGCTTATAGTTTGCAGTGTATTGTTTACCCGCTGGAGATATGGTGAAATTGAAAAGCTCTCAGGGTATCTACGTCAAATCAGTAGTGGGAATTATTCGCTCGATGTTCGTGATAATCAGGAAGGTGAGCTTAGTATCCTGAAGAATGACATTTATAAAGTGACGCTGATGTTATCCGAGCAGGGTGCGCAATTACAAGAGGATAAAATAAAGCTCACTAATGCGATCTCGGACATCTCCCATCAGCTCAAAACACCACTAACCTCCATGACCGTCATGGCAGATTTATTAAGCAACCCTGAACTGAACGTTGAGAAAAGAATAGAATTTACGCGGAAAATCAGCCTTCAGCTCGATCGAATTGGCTGGCTAGTCTCTTCATTATTAAAGTTCTCAAAGATCGATGCCGGAACCATTCAATTTAAAAAAGATCTTGTTCTGGTGAACAAGCTAGTTCAAAAATCTTTGGAGCCTATGTTAATTCCAATGGAAATTAAAGAACAACGGATCTTGATTGATGGAGAAGATAGCACCACATTTGTGGGCGATCTCAATTGGACAACTGAGGCGATCATTAATATTCTGAAAAACTGTGTAGAGCACACACCTGCTGGGGGAGAAATTTCGATTTCTTTTGCAGAAAATGCACTGTTTACGGAAATTATCATTACAGATAACGGCAAAGGAATCCCAAAGGCAGAGCTCCCCTATATCTTCAAAAGATTCTATAAAGGTAAGAATGCAAGCGAAGATAGTGTAGGGATTGGACTTGCCTTGGCACAAAGCATTATCACAGGACAAAACGGTACGATCGATGTAATGAGTGAAGTGGGAAAGGGTTCACAATTTCAGATCAAATTTTATAAACAAGTTATTTAGCATATGGCTTAGTGACTAGAATGTCACTTTAGAGTCACTGGATAGTCATTGTAGACAGATATACTGATCTCATCAACAAATGGAGGTCTAACAATGGACATTTTAAAGATTGAACATCTGTCTAAAACATATGGAAAAGGTGAAACAGCGGTAAAGGCACTGGATGATGTATCTTTTTCAATTAGAAAAGGTGAATTCGTAGCGATTATCGGGCCATCTGGCTCCGGGAAATCGACCATTCTGCACTTATTAGGCGGAGTGGATAGACCGACAAGCGGCAAAGTATTCGTAGATAACACGGATATTTATGAATTGAATGAAACACAGCTGGCAATCTTTAGACGCAGACAAATTGGGTTGATTTATCAATTCTATAATCTTATACCGGTCTTAACGGTCGAAGAGAACATCACACTTCCTTTACTCCTTGATCAGCACAAGGTAGATAAGAAACAATTTGCGGATACTGTAAAGGCGTTAAATTTGGAAAATCGCTTAAACCATCTCCCGAATCAGCTCTCAGGCGGGCAACAACAGCGGGTCTCTATTGGCAGAGCGTTAATTAGTAATCCTGCAATCATGCTGGCAGATGAGCCAACCGGTAATCTGGATAGTAAGAACAGTGGTGAAATTATAGATTTATTAAAAATGTTTAATAAAACTTATAATCAAACACTGATTGTCATTACTCATGATGAACGGATTGCATTACAAGCGGATAGAGTGATTACCATTGAAGATGGAAGGATCGCCAAAGATGAGGTGATTCGTCCGTGAATATCGTAAATAAATTAACGCTTAGACATTTGAAGCAAAATAAACGAAGAACATTGGTTACTATCATTGGAGTCATCATTTCTGTGACCATGGTGACGGCTGTGGCAACGCTTGGTTTTTCATTTATGGAATTAATGAGGAAGCAGAGTATCTCAACAAATGGAGAATGGCATGTCCAATATAGAAATGTTACTAAAGCTCAGCTCAAAGCGATAGAAACAGATGATGCGACAAAAGCCCTAGTGATCTCCAACGATCGTGGCTACGCCCCTTTAGAGGGTGGGAAGAATGAGAATAAACCCTATTGGTATATTAAGGAATATAATGCAGCTGGTTTTAAACAATTTCCGATTGAACTGCTGGAAGGTAGACTCCCAAAGACAAACCACGAAGTAGTCATTTCTGAGGAGATTGCAAAGAATGCAAAAGTCACTTATAAGATTGGTGAAACTTTAACTCTCGATGTCGGAGAGCGAGTTACTAGGGATGATAAAAATAGTGGGCAGCCCTTATCTCAGAACGAACGATTACGGACTGAAGAGGATATCCTGCTTGAAAAGATTATTCATAAAAAACCAATGAACTATACGATTGTGGGAGTGATAAAGCGTCCTACTTGGGAACCAACATGGTCTCCGGGTTATACTGCCTTAAGTTATGTGGATGAAAGCTTGATTGGAGCAGCCGAAAAAGTTACAGCGACAGTTGTGTTAAACAAGGTGGATAGCTCCATATACAAGCATGCAGAGGAATTGGCAAAAGAAAACAATATTGAGTCGATTTCTTATAATAATAGTCTGCTGCGCTATTATGGTGTGACGAATAACGATGGCTTACGTAATGCACTTCTTTCATTGTCAGTCATCGTTATGACTGTGATTATCATTGGCTCTGTTTCTTTAATCTATAATGCATTCGCGATTTCTGTCTCGGAACGTGCACGTCATTTAGGAATGCTCTCTAGCGTAGGTGCTACAAAGAGGCAGAAGCAGAATTCGGTGTTTTTTGAAGGAATGATCATCGGTTTAATTAGCATCCCTATTGGGATCCTTTGCGGAATTGCAGGAATCGGGATCACTTTTATGTTCATCAATACGATGATTCAAGATGTACTAGGGATAACTGAAAAATTAACATTGGTTGTTACACCTCTGTCCCTATTCACCGCTTGTGTTGTTTCCATACTGACGATTTTTATATCCACCTATCTTCCAGCCAGAAAAGCTTCAAAGATTTCGGCAATTGATGCGATCAGACAAACAACCGATGTTAAGCTCTCTGGTAAAGCGGTGAAAACTTCCAAGTTCGTTCGCAATTTGTTTGGAATTGAAGCAGAAATTGGTTTGAAGAATTTAAAGAGAAATAAACGCAGGTACCAAGCAACCGTGTTCTCCCTTGTCATTAGTATTGTTCTGTTTTTATCCGTATCTTCGTTCACTACGAATATGAGAAAGTCGGTAGAACTCTCACAGGATGGTTTGAACTATGATATTCAAGTTTATATGGGGACTGAGGACGCTCAAAAAGTAGATCGGCTGACGAAATCGATCTCTGCCTTACCTAATATAACTGAATATAATGTGGTCAGGGAACTAAGCTTGAGTTCATGGATTGATGAAAAAGATATGGCAAAAGAATTGCAAGAAATCGTGGAGAAGGATAGCAGTATTTTAAAAAATGGGAAATATCCTTACTACATTCAGATCCATGCCCTAAATGAGCAGAGTTTGAGAACCTATGCAGAATCCGTCGGTATAAGTTATGAACAATTAACGGATCTCAATCAGATGTCAGCTATTGTGAATGATACCGTCACCTTTGAGGATGAGAAAGCCAAAAAAATTGTTGAAACCAAGGCTTTTCACTCTGAAATCGGCCAAAAGCTTGACCTTATTTATACGGATTGGGATACAAAAAAAGAGACGGATTTATCACCAGTAAAAATTGTCGCTCTAACTGATAAACGTCCAATGGGAGTACATTCAGCAATGGTTGGTGGAATAAACATCATCGTCTCTGAACAAATCTTCGATAAACTAACAATTGGTGCGATGAGTAACGATATACAAAGTCGACTAAACCTGAACAGCTCTGATCCATTAGCGACACAACAAGCCATAGAGGAAATGAAAGAGCGGAATATCTATGTTCAAAATGTGTATCAAAATAGACAAAATAGTGAGCAGATGATCATGTTAATGTCTATTTTCACTTATGGTTTTATTGCTTTAATTACTTTAATATCGATTGCGAATATTTTTAATACGATATCAACTAGCATATCCCTTCGTAAAAGAGAGTTTGCGATGCTGAAGTCTGTGGGGATGACGCCAAATGGTTTTAATAAAATGATTAATTACGAAAGTGTTTTTTATGGAATAAAGTCACTACTTTATGGGCTTCCGATTAGTATAGTTATTATGTACCTGATCTATAGATCAATGATGAGTAGCTTCTCTTATGGATTCACACTTCCGTGGATGAGTATCCTGTATGTCATTGTCGCTGTATTTATCATCGTTAGCTCAGCTATGCTGTACTCCAGTTCAAAAGTGAAGAAGGAAAATATTATTGATGCTTTAAAACAGGAGAATATATAAAGATTAGCCGCGATAATCGCGGCTTTTTTAGACTTATTTGAAGGTATATATTTTTTGGGGGTATTTTGTGTCATATATGACAAGAACGGTATGTTATTACATATAAATCCCTATGATATAATGTATTCAATTGGATTTAACAGATTATAACTTTAGAGGCAGGTGTCAACGCTTGAGAACGGTCGTCGTGATTGGCGGGGGAATTACTGGATTGTCTACCGCTTACTATCTACAGAAATCTATACACCATAAGAAGTTGGATGTAAAAATTATTTTGGTTGAAGCCAGCGATAGACTGGGTGGCAAAATCAGAACACTTCAGCATGAGGACTTCATTATGGAGTCCGGGGCAGATTCTATTGTCACTCGTAAAACAAATGTTGCTCCATTAATTGAAGAACTAGGTATGCAAGATGAGGTCGTATATAATGCGACAGGAATATCATATATCTATACTGAAGGACAGCTAAAACAAATTCCTAAAGATGCAGTCTTTGGCATCCCTCTCAGTATTGAATCGCTTGCTACTACAGATTTGATCTCTGCTGAAGGTAAAGTTGAAGCACTTAAAGATTTCTATACTCCGAATGATCGTTTTACGAAAAACGATTCTGTAGGTGATTTTCTGGAAGCTTTCTTTGGAAAAGAACTTGTCGAGAAGCAAATATCACCTGTCCTATCAGGTGTATATTCCGGGAAATTGAGTGAACTTACCATTGCCTCGACCCTTCCTTATTTGATTGATTATAAAAATGAATATGGAAGTATTATTCAGGGATTGTCCGCGAATAAGGCTAAATTCCAGGGGAACGGCGATAAGAAGTTTATGTCTTTTAAGGGTGGCGTATCTGCTCTGATTGATGCCATGGAAGAACAGCTGTCCGATGTTGAGATCATCAAAGGGATTCGGGCAGAGCGCATTGCAAAGGATGGAGAACGGTACAGAGTAACACTGGCAGATGGACGAATCTTGGACAGCGATTTTGCCGTACTAGGAACGATGCATTCTACTGCACAAACATTACTTCAAGACGAAGCGCTGAATCAAGATTTCAATCAGTTATTTAACAGCTCTATGATTAGTGTGTATCTAGGATTTGATATTCCTGACAGTCAACTGCCAGTGAATGGTACAGGGTTCATAACAGCCAACAGTGACGATGTTCTTTGTAATGCTTGTACGTGGACAAGTCGCAAATGGGAGCACACGTCTGGTCAACAACGTCTGCTTGTCAGACTCTTTTATAAAAGCTCAGGACCGCATTATGAGTCCTTGATTAAGCTTTCAGAAGAGGAATTATTAAAGGTGGCGTTGAATGATATACAGACCAGTCTTGGAATTACTGGACAACCCGTTACCCACGATGTGACCAAATGGCATGATGTTATGCCAAATTACCACAAACGCCATCATGAGATTGTAGTATCCTTAGAGAAGAAGATTGCAGATCATTATCCGAATGTAATCCTTGCTGGATGTTCTTATTATGGCGTGGGTATTCCCGATTGTATTGCAAATGGAGAGAAGACAGCGGAACGTATTTTGGAACAAGTAATTACACATTAAACAAAGGAGGGCGGACAATAGTGAGAAAATTAAAATTAGCGATAAGCTCTATGCAAAGTCTAGACTATAAACAACGGCGGTTGTTTGTATAGAGCGAATAAAATTTGATTTACCGCCAGTGCACTGTGCAGGGTTGTTTTTAGAATAGACTTTGCTACCTTCAAACTCAAAAAAAGTTTAAGGAGCAGAGCGACTATGAAATATGTAAATGCAGATACGATTTTTCCAAAAGAATTATTAGAGGAAATTCAGAAATATATTAACGGTGGTTTGGTGTATATCCCTAAGCCTGAAGAAGCACATGTAAAATGGGGCGAGAAGTCAGGGAGCAGAAAATACTTAAGGTCTAGAAATATTGAGATTTGTTTAAGGTTTGCCGTTGGAGCAACGGTTGACCAGCTTTCGGATGAATATTGCCTATCAAGGGACAGTATTAAGAAGATTGTTTACACAAAAAAATAGCTATAATCCTAAAAATCCACGTTAGAGGAAGCTCTGACGTGGATTTTTAGGATTTAATTATCATTCAATCTTAAATACCATACCTTTTCCGATATTTATCGATTCTATCTACAAACTGTCCTTCATATTTCACGCCTTCATCCATCTTTTTATTTGCTGCTGTAAATTGGGTGCTTTAATTTTTTTTCAAATATAAAGATGGATAGGGCGACAACCTGTATTTTTGATACAAGTAGACGCCCTATCCATAAAATATGTAATGCTATACGATTTGTTTATTCATATTCAAAGAGGTTTCAAATGCATCAATAATATAGAGGAATCTTTCGGCTTCTCGGAATACATGATCGGCAAGCAGTGGATGAATGATGCTTTTTATACGACATTCTTCAATAAGATCCCGAGCGGTTTTCTTAAAATCACGGAGAGATTTAACCGAGACTTTATTCTCGTCAAGTTGCTGACTGAGCAGAGGTTTGGTTTGGGATTGAGGACGCATGGAGCTGAGATCAACAGCTTGATACAACAAAACATCAAAGTCATGGCTGAAATTTCTTGCTTGTTCAACGAGTTGACGTTCAGAGGGGTCCAATAAATGTCCAATGAATTTGGCATGGTCTGCCATTATCCGAAGGAAGAAGACATTTTCATTAATAATTGCGTCTGGTAAAGGATCTAACCTGCCCTGATTTAGTTCTTCCAGTCGATTTCGAAAGTAGTTGGCTTCCCTGCTGACATGATCCACTAATAAAGGGAAGTTCGTTCCCCCTGGAAGTTTGCATTGTAATATCAACCCCAATATTTTCCTTTTAAAAGCCCAGATATGTGAAGCTGCACTATGAACTTCCTCATTAAACTTCCGTATCACCGCCGGATCAGAATCAACTGTAAATCCTAGGGATCTATTCTCGATGGCTTCGAATGTGGCGTAGAAATAGTTCGCTTCATTAATTAGTTGCGTGTCTTCACAACGAAATCCTAATTTAAGGAAAAAAGAGTGTTCTTTCATGATTCGTGACCAGAATCGTATTTCATCTAGAGATCTCGATACAAAAGGATCTGGCATATTTAAAACACACCTCCCATTATTATACAATCATAATATGCGTGAAGTTTGTACTATATCCGCAAGAATTCATGCGAATATGTAGAAGTTGGAGAAAGCTAAAGAATTAGGACTTAAACAGCAGTTAATACATTGACGGTATCTTTAGCAGACGGCTTGCAATTATTGCCTATATAAAATTGGAGTTCATATGAGCGTGAAACTCAGGTGAACTCTTTTTATTTTAGAAGAATAATGAATTTATATAAAATTTAATTCTAATTGAACATGGCATATTACTAGAGAGTGATCGTAATTATACTGAGTATAGAAGTGAAATTAGAGAACAAACGTGGAGGTATGATGGAAATTAATCTTGTTCCAGTAACGTTTAAAGATAAAGAGGTATTGTCTAATCTATATCAATTTTACAATTATGATTTCAGTTTATTTACAGATCAAGACGTAAATCAGCACGGGGAATTCGAGGTGAATATTGATTATTTTTGGGAAGGGGATCATCGATGGAATCCATATTTGATTGAGGTTTCAGGAAACTTAGCTGGATTTGTGGTTATTCTTTTTGAAAACTTAGATACAGACCCAGATCCAGCTCATGTGGTCTATGACTTTATGATTTTGCAGAAATACAGAAGAAATGGAATAGGTACTGCTGCCGCAATAAAAACACTTGATCTATTTAAAGAAGCTAAATGGAAACTAGCTCAAATGGAAAATAATAAACCTGCTATAGCTTTCTGGCGAAAAGTTCTTAAGGATTATACAAAAGACAACTATACAGAACGCTATTTGAGTGATCTCCAAAAATATATTCAAGCATTCGATAGAAGGGGGAGAACGAAATGAATATCACCGTAACAATAACTGACAGCACAACGAAGTTTATGATTAACAATCTCTATCCACTATACTTACACGATCTATCAGAGATATGGGAGAACCTTCCTAATCAATACGGGGTATACGAGGAGAATGAAACACAGACGCTGAATGAACAGAATAAAGTCTTCGATATATGGTGGGAGAAGCCGGGAATTTTATATCCTTATTTAATAAAAAAGGATGGCATTCCTGCTGGCTTTGCATTAGTAGCCACACCACCTCATACACCACCAGATTGTGAATTTTATTTAAACGAATTCTTTATCCTACGGCCCTTCCGAGGTACGGGAATCGCTGAACGTGCGGCAAAGGAGGTATTTAATCTTCATATTGGAAAATGGGAGCTACAAACCAATCCCACAGCTACAAATAGGAGAGCCCAGCATTTTTGGAGAAAGATACTAACAGTATATACTAGTAATAGCTTTCAAGAAGAATGTAAGAAGTCTTTTGATGATGAATTAAAGATGATTTTTAATTTTTGTAATGGATAAGCTAATCAAATCAAAATGAGGCAATTATTTCATCTATTGACTTATAGTGGATTAGGGCTTATAATTAGAAAAATTATATATCAAAACAAATGCTTTGATGGAGAAAAGTAGTTCAATACCTCTTTACAGGGAGGAAACGCCGGAGATTGAGAGCGTTTCTAGAGAAAAGGGTTGATCGAAGTTCACTCCGGAGCAGTCCCTTGAAACCAATTGGCAAGTAGAGGTGTACCGGTGTTAACCGTTAAATATTTAAGTGAGAACATTTCTGTTTGTTGTACAGAATAGTTCTAATTTAGGGTGGTACCGCGGCTCCTCGTCCCTTTTCGGACGAGGGGTCTTTTTGTTTCCATTTAGAAGAAATATTTGTATCCATGCAAGGCTCGGTAGCTCAGTTGGTAGAGCATAGGACTGAAAATCCTAGTGTCGGCGGTTCGACCCCGTCCCGAGCCATCTTAATTTTAACAGCAAGGCTCGGTAGCTCAGTCGGTAGAGCATAGGACTGAAAATCCTAGTGTCGGCGGTTCGATCCTGTCCCGAGCCATCTTAACCTTAATAAGTAAGCTTTCTATAAAAACAGCCTGTCCGACTATTATGGTTAGACAGGTTGTTTGTTATTTTATCTTAATTTGAGAAGTTTAAGGAGTAGATTAATTATGAAATATGTAAATGCAGATACAGTCTTCCCTAAAGAGTTACTACAAGAAATACAGAAATATATAAACGGTGGTAAAGTCTACGTTCCAAAGCCTGAAGAATTACATGTAAAATGGGGTGAGAAGTCAGGGAGTAGAAAATATTTGGAATCAAGAAATACTGAGATCTGCCTGAGGTTTGCTGCTGGTGCAACCGTCGACCAGCTCTCAGGTGAATACTGTCTTTCTAAAGATAGTATTAAGAAAATTGTTTATACTAAAAAATAGCCGGTCAACCGAAGGGTTGACCGGCTATTACATTTATTTGAAGCGTTAACTCGCAAATATATGCTTACCAATTTTTAAGTTCTGAGGACGAGTCCAGATCCATGCACTAGTAGCTGTATCTGGATTGAAATAATAGATCGAATTGTTTGTTGGGTCCCAACCTCGGACAGCATCAAGAGCAGCTAAATAGGCAGTCCGGTTTGGAGTAAGCCAGTATTGACCGTCAGATACGGCTGTAAATGCGCCCTTTTGAAATACAACGTCTTTAATATTGTCTGGGAATTGACTAGATTGTATACGATTCATAACTACAGCGCCAACTGCGACTTGACCTTTATAAGGCTCACCGCGAGATTCACTATAAATGACTTTCGCCAGAATATCCATTTCCTCAATATTAAGCGTATATTTTTTTAGAGCATTCCATGTTTTTGTACCAGTAACTCCATCGGCACTTAATCCGTAGGCCTTTTGAAATTTAGCAACGGCAGCTTTCGTTTGTGATCCATATACACCATCTAAAGGCTGAGTATAGAAATTCAGAGCTTTTAATCGATACTGAAGATCCCACACATCTCCAGAAGAACTCCCTACGGTTAATACCGGAGCAGCACTAGCAGAACCGACCATTGTAGCCATACTTACCAGACCCAAAAGAAGCAACAAAGTGAATATTTTAGTCTTCATTGTAGTAGCCTCCTTTCAGAAAACATTATAAATAACCTTCAATAACTGAGACAACACTCATTTATTGGTAATCTAATAATCCATTTTACATTTTCGAAAATACTTCATTAGGTTTGTGATCTTATGAAATGGGTAAATGAATAATCAGAGGCACATCAACATCGGAGGTTTTATGTTATGAAAAAGCAATTATATCTATTCATAATCGCAGCTGCACTCACTCTAAGCGCATGTGGTAATGATAATAGCTATGGCAATAAGATAATGGAAGATATCTCACTTTCCAGTTCAAGCAACGTACCTGAAAATTTGAAAGTGGCAGAGAATCCTACTTTTAAAATAGGAAGTAAAGCGATTATCCAAGCGGAGCATATGGAAGGTATGAAAGGGGCAACAGCAACGATAGTTGGAGCTTTTGATACTACTGCGTATATCGTTTCTTATAGGCCCGCAACAGGCGGATTTCCAGTTACAAATCACAAGTGGATTATTCATGAGGAAATCAAAAAAGCAGCCGACAAACCCTATGAATCCGGCTCGGAAGTCATAATGGAAGCTGACCATATGAAAGACATGAAAGGGGCAACGGCTCAAATTAACGCAGCGGAACAAACCACGGTATATATGATTGATTACACACCTACTACGGGTGGAGATAAAGTGAAAAATCATAAATGGGTAACGGAAGATGAGCTTTCAGCAATAAAGTAACCAATAGAAATATAAGCTCAAAAGTAATGAAAGATGATTAAGGTAGGGACAGTCATGGACTTTGTTAAAGTTCTAGGCTGCTCCTACCTTTTTTGATTGCTTCTTTTATTGGAAGTGAAGTGTTAAAATATCTTTATAAAGCACAACTATACAAAATATACCATTATAATGGTATTTTCATAGAAGATAGGAGAGTGATTGAAATGCCTAACTGGCAGGTGAAATTCGATGAAGAGATGCTTAAGCAAGCTGCACAACAGATTCAAGTCGATTGGACAACGATAAAGTATATTGGTGGCTTTGAAAATGTTGTCTATAGCTTTCCAAAAGATGATCATGAATTTATTTTACGTGTAACTCATCATTCACATCAGGAGCAGCAGATGGTTATCTCTGAACTTGACTTTATGGACCATCTTGCAAAGCATGGCGTGCAACTGGCTCCCCCCATTCCCTTTCAGGATGGCAGCTTGGTACAAACGTTAGTCAAAGATGAAGAAAGATTTATGATCTGTGTGATGGAGAAAGCACCAGGTGGTCATGTTAATGCTTCCGACCCCTATTGGGGAACGGAGCTTTTTGAGCAATGGGGTGAGGTAACAGGAAGAATGCATGCTTTAGCTCTGCACTACGAGCGTCCGGAGACTGTTCTGGCAAGACCACATCAGGGTAAGCTAGAGTTTGACTTTGCTAACTTTGGTACTGTTGAACAGCAGCTTTTTGAAAAGTTGCTTCAAATAAATGATCGGATTAACCAGTTGCCGCGGAATCGAGAAGGCTATGGACTATGTCACCGTGATTTGCATCCGGGTAATTTCTTCGTGCATGAGGGGCAGATCACCGTGTTTGACTTTGATGATTGCGGATACGACTACATGGTGCATGATATTGCCATTGCCGTTTATTACTCGACCATCTTTGGGGATTGGCGAAAACCGGAGGTAGAGCAGAGTAGAACTTCTAGTCTTGCGGCAGCCATGCTGACGTCTTTTATGAAAGGGTATAATCGAGAGTATGCACTCGACAATAAATGGCTAGAAGAGCTCCCGCTCTTTATTGAGAAGCGCCGACTGGAATTAGTGCTTTTGTTATTTCAAGAGTTTTCGGAGTCACAGCGTGATCAGGATAGAGAGTGGCTTGCCCGTAATATTCAGGATGCCCTAAATGACAAAGCTTGTTTAGAGCTTTAATAAATCCATTTGCGTAGTTTTTAATATATTTAGAATAGATAATGAGGATATATCATATAAAAAAGGAGCATTTATTTGAATTTAGCAACTCCTGTAACACCTATTCAACTTATGCAAGTACTTCTAAACGTTTCTGTGATCCGCCCTGTTTTTATTTGGGGGGCGCCTGGTATTGGAAAGTCTTCTCTTGTAGAAGCTTTTGCTGATCAGGTGGGTCTTCCATGTGTTTCTCTTCTGGGTTCTCAATTAGCACCGGAAGACATCATTGGGGTACCTCAAATCGTTAACGGCAAGAGCCAATTTTGTCCTCCGAAAATGATTGCTCGGGACGAACCGTATTGCTTGTTCTTAGACGAGCTTAATGCCTGTTCTCAAGAGGTGCAAAAAGCTTTTTATAGTCTTATCCACGAACGCCGCATCGGCGATTATCACCTACCTGAGGGCTCTATAGTAATAGGAGCTGGTAACCGTGCACAAGATAGTGCAATTGTTAAACCTATGTCCTCCGCGCTTATCAATCGGATGTTCCATATACAGCTAAATGTATCTTTTCAGAATTGGATCTCTTGGGCATATGAGAATAGCATTCATCCTATGGTTATTGAATATCTGGAATTGCGTCCCGATCATCTGTGGAGTGCACCTCCAAAGACTGAAGAGCCTTTCTCCACGCCACGCTCTTGGCATATGCTTAGTGATGCACTACATGAGTTTGGTGATGATATAAATGTGGATACCGTGGGGATTTTAGCGAATGGTTCACTGACACCTTCTCACGCCACACAATTCAGGGCTTTTTATAAAAATCTAACTGGAAAATATGAACTTAATCAAATTATAGATGGTAAATCCTCATTTCCAACGGCTCCAGAAGATCGGGATCTTCTGTATTTCCTAGCGCAATCCTTGCGAGCCCAGATTATTAAAGAACTACCTCCGATTAAAGATAACGTACGAGATGGACATCGCCAATTTGCACACACTGTTAAAAAGCTGATTAAAGACCTGTCCGTCATTAGCTTTGAAATTGCACAGCTAGTAGTTGCTAAGCAGGAGCAAAGTGATAATATTCCAGATTGGTTAATGGTTGAAATTGTACGTGATTTACCACGTCTTGCAATAAAAGAGCGAGGGTAAATATGGCTAAAAAAACAACTCCAGATAATCCCGCTTTGAAAAATTTTAATGAAGCATGTTCGTTAATCGCGGATCATCCTATTTTTGCGCCGTTATCTGTTCGAGCTACGATTATCCATAATGAAAATAGTCCCTATCCTGAAGACGGCTGGGCAATTGTCACTAATAACGGTTATATTTACACTCATCCTAAACGGCGTGGCGAGGTTGCTGAATGGATGTACGTTTTGGCACATTGTTTTCTTCATTTAGGTCTTGGACATTTAAAGATTAAAGAGAATCAAGTGGCGTGGAACGTTGCATGTGATGTGTACATAGCAAAGTTTTTAAATGACTTGAAGTTTGGAAAAGTCCCTGCAGATATGGAGTCGCGATTTGATCTTACAATTAAAGATGAACAACAGCTTTACGAGCAGTTTATGATAAAAGGAAATCCGGACAACTCCAGATATTTTGGGACTGCGGGTGTTTCAAAACTGGATATGAATGTTAGAGAAACCACCAAAAGATACTGGGGAAAAGCACCGGATTGGGAAGCCTATTTTGCTTATGGGTTATCCAATGCTGTGACGAATGCAGTAAGTGTTGCTGGAGGCCATGCTAATACTATTAGTGACCCTGCACTTTCATTAACAGCTCCACAACGTGCAAAACGATGGTTCATGGATAGATATCCTTTATTAGGTGCGCTTGCCGCCGGCTTTGAGATTATAGAAGATCCAGCGATATGTCGGCGATTAGATATTTCCATAGCTGCCATTGACGTTGTTGATCGCAAAATATTTATGAACCCTGCAGCCGGACTAAACGATGAGGAGTGTATTTTCGTGATGGCGCATGAGCTTCTGCATGCGGGGCTTCAGCATCACGAGCGATGTCTTGGTCGAGATCATTATCTTTGGAATGTGGCTTGTGACTACGTAATAAATCTTTGGCTAATAGAAATGAGTGTAGGGGAGTATCCGCGAATTGGACTCTTATTAGATCCTGAGCTTAAAGGTTTATCTGCTGAAACGATTTATGATCGTATGGTCGGAGATATCCGCACTTATAAGAAACTGGCAACCTTGAGAGGCAACGGACTCGGTGATATTTTAGATAACGGTTCATCTAGTTTTTGGGATGTGAGAGAAGGACAAACGCTTGATGATTTTTGTAAGAATGCTATGCAACAAGGACTTATGTATCATGAAGAGCAAAGCCGCGGTCTTTTGCCATCAGGACTAGTTGAAGAGATTAGAGCGCTGGGCCAGCCACCTATTAAATGGGATGTAGAGCTTGCTCGTTGGTTTGATCATTATTTCTCACCGCTTGAGAAGACCAGATCTTATTCACGAATTAGCAGACGTCAATCTTCTACGCCTGATATCCCTCGACCACAATGGGTTCATAGCGGCGCTGCAGATGATGGCCGTACTTTTGGAGTTATTTTAGATACCTCAGGCTCAATGGATAAAAAGCTTCTGGCCAAAGCATTAGGGGCCATTTCAAGTTATGCGCAGGCTCGTGATGTTCCTTTTGCACGGATTATCTTTTGTGATGCTTGTCCTTATGATGCAGGTTACATGCCCCCCGAGGCTATCGCAGATCGGGTACAAGTGAAGGGAAGAGGGGGAACGATCTTACAACCAGCTATTGATTTGATTCAACAAGCTGAGGATTTTCCGAAAAAAGGACCGCTTCTAATTATTACAGATGGTTATTGTGACAAGCTGACCATTAAAAGAGACCATGCTTATATTTTGCCCAAGGGAAATGACTTGCCTTTCTCACCCAAAGGACCTGTATTCAGAATTAACTAAGGTAGAAGATCTTAGAAATGATTAGAGGTTTTATTAATAAAAGGTCCACGCAGAGGATGGGAGATGCCAGGCGGACAGGTTGAAGAGGAGGAGTCCCTTATAGAAGCAGCAATCAGGGAGGCCAAAGAAGAATCGGGCATTGATATAGAGATTAATAAGTTCTGCGGAGTTTTTCAAAATGTTGATCGATCTATTTGTACTAACCTATTTCTAGGGAAAGCCATCGGCGGCGAACCTGCTACTAGTTCCGAGAGCTTAGAAGTTGGGTTTTTCTCGATAGAACAAGCATTGGAAATGGTCACATGGAAAAACCTCAGACTGCGGCTGGAGTATTGTCTAAATGATGAGGTGCAGCCTTTTTACGTAGAGTTATGGGGTACAGAAGTTGAAGAAATTATTATTACACATCTGAGTTAATATAGGGAGCACAATGGACAAGTGTTTCGATCAACAAAGATTCATTTTTTTATTTTATAACATTTTCAGTTGATTACAGAACTTTTCATATGTTTACAGCGTCTTACTTATGAACGATAAATCGACGGTAAGGACTGAAACATTATGAAAGACAACACGAAGCTTTTCAGAAATAATATGAGGAGCCAGTCTTCTATACAATCTGTAGGCGGCAGGCGTTATGTGCCAGGAATTGATGGTCTAAGGGCTTTATCAGTACTCGCTGTAATCGCATATCATTTGAATCTGAATTGGGCTGAGGGTGGACTTCTCGGCGTTGGAATATTTTTTGTAATCTCCGGATATCTCATTACTGACCAAATCATTAGCCAGTGGGAGCAGCACCGAAGGCTGAACCTTGTAGACTTTTGGGTTCGTAGGGCGCGGAGGCTGTTGCCTGCGATGGCCGTTATGCTTTTTGTGGTTGCCATATGGCTTTTAATTATAGAACCATCAAGATTGTTTGGGCTCAAGGGTGACTTTACGTCTTCCTTATTTTATTTCAATAACTGGTGGCTAATATTTCATAATGTTTCCTATTTTGAAAGCTTTGGCCCACCATCTCCTATCGGACATTTATGGTCGCTTTCTATTGAAGGACAGTTTTATATTCTATGGCCAATAGTTCTCATCATCGTGATGAAAATCGCTCGTCGGCGAGGTAAGCTTATGGCATGGATTATGGCTTGCGCAGCAGTCTCTGCTTTAGCCATGGCATTGATCTACGTACCGGGGACTGACCCAAGTAGAGTGTATTATGGAACGGATACCCGCTTATTTGCGCTTCTCATTGGAGCAGCTCTTGCAGTTGCTTGGCCAAGTCAGAAACTTAATGATAATGTCTCAGAACCAGCTCGGCGTGTGCTTGATATTGTAGGGGGATTAGGACTCATTCTATTGTTGGTACTTTTTAATCAGGTTAATGAGTTCGATGATTTACTTTACCGTGGTGGGTTTTTAGTGATTTCTTTGATTGCAGCTGTAGTTATTGCCGTTCTAGCTCATCCTGCTAGCCGTCTGGGGTCGATCGTAGGCTGTAAACCTTTGCGTTGGATCGGGCTGCGATCATATAGCTTATACATATGGCATTTTCCAGTCATTATCCTTAGCAGTTCGAATGTGAGTACTGAAGAAAGCAGCATGCTTCGGATCATCATTCAGGTAGCAGTAAGTTTTCTTCTAGCTGCATTGTCATATAAGTATGTGGAGGAGCCCATTCGTCGAGGTTCATTTAAAGAAACATGGAAGAACATCAGTGTAAAACGAAGGGGTGGTCTTCGTCCAGGCTTCTTAATGGCTATTATTGCTGTGATTCTTATCCCAATCGCATGCAAAGGTTATTTGTTAAACGCTGGATCAGATACGTCTGCGATCGAATCAGCAGATTTGCAGAATGAACAACAACAGCTGCAACAACAAGAACAACGACTGCAGCAGCAAGAACAACAAGATATGGGAAGAAAGAATGATCCCGCAGATCATAAAGCGATAGACGAAAATGTAACTGATAAACCATCGATACCAGCCTTGGCAACAACTACAACTGAACCTGAAGTGAAAAAAGCTGATACTAAGGTGGGAACTACAAATACAGAAATAGCAAAGCCTGAATCAGAAGTGAAAAAATCTGTTCCTGAAGAAAAGAAACCCGTGGCTGAGAAGAGTCAAGCTGGAACGGATGTTACGGCCATAGGAGATTCTGTCATTTTGGATGCAGCCCCATACCTTTCAGAGGAATTACCTGGCATTGTCATTGAGGGAAAGATCGGTCGGCAGATGGCTAAAGCTCAGGAGGTAGTGGATCAGCTTAAAGCTCAAGGCCGGCTGGGTAAAAAGGTTATTATCGAGCTTGGGACTAACGGTTCCTTTAGTTCAAAGCAATTACGTAATTTACTGGATTCATTAAGTGATGCTGAGCAGATTTTTTTGGTCAATACACGGGTCCCAAGAAAATGGGAGAATAATGTGAATCACAATATTTCAAAAGTTTCCAGTGAATATAGTAATACGACCGTAGTAGACTGGTACTCTGCAAGTGAGGGAAAAGACGATTATTTCTACCAAGATGGTGTGCATCTTAAACCAGAGGGCTCCAAGTGTTACGCCTCACTTCTTGCGAAAGCCTTGGAAAGTAAGTAAGAATTAATTGAGTCTCCAAACTTTTTGATACTATATTTTAATAGACCGGCAAGAGAGTTCTCTCTTTGCCGGTCTTTATTTTTCGTAAACGAATGATCATTGAAACGCTAATTAATTCCTAGTCGTAGATAAAATGCTCCACCACAGCCACAGTCTTCATTATGTCAGGAATAGAATTGTCGATCACCTTCACATTAGAACTTGGAAGCGGCCACTTCACACTACGGTTTCCAAATGATTTGCGAAATTCATCCCAATGCTGGAACTTCCATTCATCTAATGGTGATTGTCGATCGTGAATTCGTGTCCGATACAATTCCTCATTGGCTAGTTCGACCAAGACAACTTTAACCTCAACATCTTGCAGTGAACGTCCGATTCGAGATAACTCACTGCTGATCCAGTCAGGGTTGGCGGCTTCTTGTGTAAATGGTCCAACCACATATGCATCTACATTCAGGCTAATATTGTCTAGCGCTGCGTCCATCGTAATCCGGTAGCCCAAATCACAGCATAATCTTTTGTAATCGGCAGAGTCTCTGTCTGCCGGGTCCAATCCGTGAAAAGTCATGATGGCGTCTGCCGCTGGTCGTAAGAGGATATCCATATCAAAGAAGGGTACTTTACGCCGGGAAGCGATCGCTTTAGCTAATGTCGTTTTGCCTGCCCCAGCTGGCCCTAGAAAAAATACAAGTTTGTTCATCATTGTCTCTCCTTAGAACCTCAATTCAACTCCATAATGTATCTCTGCATACTATCATATAAAAGATAGTGAGCAATCGCCAGCGCAATATCTCCATCAGACAGATAGGAACAGACTACCTGAGATATTTCGCGTTACGGTCCATAATATGATATTTTTTTGCTTCTCCATTGAGTTTTTGTGTAATCCTGCTTATAATATAGCGAGAAAAATAAGAAAAAGGTGTCTATAAATGAGCATATTAAATGTAGAAGGATTAAGTCATGGTTTTGGAGATCGTGCGATCTTCAAGGATGTTTCATTCCGTCTTCTAAAAGGCGAGCATATCGGATTATTTGGCGCTAACGGCGAAGGTAAATCCACTTTTATGAATATTGTTACAGGAAAGCTGCAACCGGATGAAGGTAAGGTCGAATGGTCCAAACGGGTGCGTGTTGGCTACCTCGATCAGCATGCAGTGTTGACCAAAGGCATGACCATTCAAGATGTACTTAGAGGCGCTTTTCAATACCTCTTTGATCTTGAGCAAGAGATGAATGATATGTACGGCAGAATGGGTGATGTGTCGCCTGAAGAGTTGGAAAAGCTGCTTGAAGAAGTTGGTACGATCCAAGATACGCTTACAAATCAAGATTTCTACATGATCGATGCGAAGATACAAGAAACCGCGCGCGGTCTAGGAATCACAGATATTGGATTGGATCGTGACGTAGCTGATCTTAGTGGTGGTCAGCGTACCAAAATCTTGCTTGCGAAGCTGTTGCTTGAAAAACCAGATATTTTGCTCCTAGATGAGCCTACGAACTATCTGGATGAGCAGCATATTGAATGGCTGAGACGTTATCTTCAAGAGTATGATAATGCATTTATTCTGATCTCACATGATATGCCTTTCTTGAACAGCGTTATCAACCTGATCTACCATATGGAAAATCAAAAGCTGACCCGTTATGTGGGTGATTATGAGCAATTCCAACAGGTCTACGAAATGAGAAAACAACAGCTTGAATCTGCTTATAACCGTCAGAAACAAGAAATTGCAGAGCTGAAAGACTTCGTTGCACGTAACAAAGCCAGCGTAGCTACCCGTAACATGGCAATGTCCAGACAGAAGAAGCTCGACAAGATGGAAATCATCGAGATTGCAAAAGAGAAGCCAAAACCGCAGTTTAACTTTAAAGAAGGAAAAACAGCGGGCAAGATGATTTTCGAAGCTAAAGAATTGGTTATCGGATATGACACACCGTTGTCCAGACCGCTAAATTTGTTAATGGAGCGTGGACAAAAGATCGCGTTGGTCGGTGCGAATGGGATCGGTAAAACCACCTTGCTTCGCAGCATCTTAGGCGAAATCCAAGCATTGTCCGGTTCGGTAGAACGTGGATACCATCAAGAGATTGGATACTTTGAGCAAGAAATGAAAGAAGGCAATTACAAGACTTGTATCGAGGAGATCTGGGATACATTCCCATCCCTGTCACAATTCGAAGTACGTGCTGCCCTTGCCAAATGTGGACTGACCACGAAACATATCGAAAGTAAGATTGCAGTTCTAAGTGGTGGAGAAAAAGCTAAAGTGCGTCTATGTAAACTCATTAACAGTGAGACCAACATTCTCGTATTAGATGAGCCGACGAACCACTTGGATATCGATGCCAAAGATGAACTGAAACGTGCACTGAAAGCATATAAGGGAAGCATTCTCATGATCTCTCACGAACCAGATTTTTATCAAGACATTGTCACCGATATCTGGAATTGCGAAGATTGGACAACAAAAGTATTCTAATAAGCAAATCTTTATTGAACAAGCCTATGAGGTGTTAACGAATCAGTTACGCTTTATAGGCTTTTTTATGGATAGTGGGGAGGGTCTATGTGTTAGAGAATAAAATGGATCAGCTTAACATCAGTGTTCAACGAATTTTTGGAGAACAAGAAATAGAAATAGTCCATTTCACATGCGAGGATTTAGATTATAAAACACCTAACTTTACAACAGCGGGTATCTTTCATCTTCAGGGCATCGCACTAATTAATAACGAGCAGCTTCCATGGTCAATCATATTAAAAATCATCAAGTCTGATAGTGCAGAAAAAGAGGATCCAGCACATCACAATTACTGGCGACGAGAAGCCCTAGTCTTTGAATCTAAGATTCTGGATGAGCTTCCGGGCTCAATCCAAGCTCCTAAGTGTTATCTTGTTGAGGAGCAAGAAGATGGTACTGTATGGTTATGGATGGAACGTATTAAGGGAGAATTTGCACATACGAAGGAGCAGTTTGATTTTATCGCCGAGCAGTTGGGAAGATTCAACGGGGCTTATCTTATAGGGAAGAACATTCCTGATGCTAAATGGATATGCAGAAGCTGGCTTAAATCATGGACTACCGCAAGTAAAATGTATGCACCTAACCCTGAGGAATATATTCATCAATTACATAGAGACATTGAAAAAAATCTTTGGACATGGTTCAAAGACTTTACTAATCAAATTGACAGTAACTTGAATGCTCTCCATCGTTTGCCGCGAGTATTAGCCCATCAGGACCTCAGTCAAATGAATATGCTGTTAACTCAAATCGGAGAGTTAGTCTTGATAGACTGGCAATTTATGAGCATATCAGGTTTAGGTGAGGATCTTGGTAAAATGTTGGGCGTAAATATGAGTCTTGGTGTGATTCCTATCGATCGTTACGAGGAATTCAAAGAGTCTTTATTCCATTCGTATATCAAAGGATTAAAGGCTAGCGGATGGCAGGGGGACGAATCCCTTGCAAGATATGGTTATTGTTTAAGCACTGCTTTACGTAGTGTCTGGGAAGTGCCACAATACTTTTCTCTGAATGCTCAGCTACAATCTGACCTGTTAAACGCTACTCTTCAGGAGCGGGTTAATCGGCTAGAGCAAATCATTATTATTCATCAAAAAATGACGCTAGAAGCAGAGACATTGAAATTATGGATAACATAGTTCTTAATTTTCATTAGATATGAAAAAGGAGCCCCTATTACAGGAGCTCCTTTTTGCTACACCTCAATGATGATTGGAAGAATCATCGGACGTCGTTTCGTTTTTTCGTACAGGAATCTACTCAGAGTCTCCTTGATGGTCTGCTTGATGATATTCCATTGGCCAAGATCAGGCTCACTCATCTTTTGAAGGGTGGAGGTTACAAGCTGGTTGATTTCCTCCATTAGAGTTTCTGAATTACGGACATAGATGAATCCTCTGGATATAGTATCCGGTTCATTTAATAGACGTCCATCTGTTTGGCTTAGTGTAATCACGGTAATAAGAATGCCGTCTGCCGACAGCTGGCGACGATCGCGAAGCACGACATTCCCAATATCCCCAATCCCAAGGCCATCCACTAGGATCTGTCCAGCAGTCACTTTGCCCGATTGGCGGACAACACCTGACGAAGACTCGACGATGTCCCCGTTTTTTAGAATAAAGATATTATTGGGATTAACACCAACCGCCTCCGCCAACAAGCTGTGATGATGAAGCATCCGGTATTCACCATGAATCGGTATGAAATATTCGGGTTTCATCAAGGTTAACATTAACTTGAGCTCTTCTTGGCTTGCATGCCCAGACACATGAAGCTCGCTGCGTGACCCATAGATGACTTTAGCACCAAGTACATATAAATTATCGACAATTCTAGATACATTACGTTCATTCCCGGGGATAGGGTTAGCTGCAATCAGGACGGTGTCTCCAGCCTGGATTTCCATCTGCCTATGACTTGCATTAGCCAGTCGCGATAGCGCAGCCATGGGCTCACCTTGACTGCCTGTACATAATACAGTTACTTGCTCTGGGGGCAGTTTGGCAGCTTCTGTAGGCTCGATCAGCATGTTATCTGGAATGCTCAAGTACCCGAGTTCCTGGGCTACTCGGACAACATTAACCATACTTCTGCCAAGTAAGGTTAATCTACGATCGGTTAAACGAGCAGCTTCAATGATCTGTTGTAGACGGTGTACATTTGAAGCAAAGGTAGAGATAAAAATTCTACGGTCAGCTTTCATGAATGCTTCTTCTATATGCGCGCCAACGAGCTTTTCAGAGGGGGTGAAGCCTGGGCGTTCTGCATTGGTACTCTCTGAGAGCAGGAACTTTACACCATTCTTCCCGATGTCAGCCATTTTATGTATATCGGGATACTGCTTATTAACAGGGGTCATGTCAAATTTGAAATCCCCTGTATGAACAACTGTCCCTTCTGGGGTATCGAATACAACACCAAGGCAATCCGGAATACTATGATTGGTATTAAAGAACGTTGTAGTAATCGCTCCTAGCTGTAAAGTTGTCTCAGAATCAATGACATGAAGCTTGGTCTGACGTAATATTCCGTGTTCCCTCAGTTTATTTTCAATTAGACCTAAGGTTAACCGAGTTGCGTAGATCGGAAGATTTAATTGTTTGAGTAGATACGGAATTCCTCCAATATGATCCTCATGTCCATGTGTAACTACTAATGCTCGAACCTTATCAAGATTGCTTAATAAATACGTAACATCAGGAATAATGAGGTCAATCCCCAGTAGACTTTCGTCCGGAAATTTAGAACCGCAATCAATGACAATAATATCATCAGCATATTGCAGGAAATACATATTCTTACCAATTTCATTCACACCGCCTAATGCTGCAATCCAGAGCTGCTTAGCTGCTACTTTCATTAAAGTCCCTCCTTTTATAAATTCACTTATATTATGTATGAAATCCCTTATAATTATCCTTTCATTGAGGTGGTACAATAGTATAACAATAGATTGATATTCAAAAGTTAGGGGACAGATTGATCATGAACATCAGAAGAATACATAAGAACGATAATCGTGGGATTGAACAGATTATTAGGAACTGCCTGATTGAGTTTGGCGGGAATAGGGCAGGGCTAGCGTGGGAAGATGACAGCCTGCATCATTTATATGAGTATTACAATCACAGCGATAATCAGGCTTATTGGGTTGTAGAAGAAGATGGAAATATATTGGGCGGGTGTGGCATTGCGCCTTTCGGCAATGAGGGCGACATATGCGAGTTGCAAAAAATGTACTTATCTCCGTCCGTTAGAGGTAATGGGGTAGCTTCTGAACTCCTAAATACGGCGCTGGATTTTGCCAAGCTATATTACAACAAATGTTATTTGGAGACATTACAGAACATGCATGCGGCTAACCGTTTTTATATGAAAAACGGCTTCGAACTTTTAGATGCCCCTTTAGCTGGCTCAGAGCATTTCGCATGTGATGCTTGGTATATTAAAGAGTTAATTTAATGATGGTTTAGTAAGCCTGGATTAGCAGGCTTATTTTTATTTGACAATAAAACCGTCCAGACGGTATAGTAAATAACAGAGGTGATTAATGTGAACAGTAATTCTAAACGTAAAACTATTTTATTGGCGGCTTCCACAGTTGTTAAAAATAATGGAGTAGAGAAGCTTACGCTTGAAGCTGTGGCTAAAGAAGCCGGGGTCAGTAAGGGCGGGCTACTGCACCATTTTCCAAATAAAGAAGCTTTGATCATAGGGATGGTCGAAGATCTAACGAACCATTTTTTTACCAATGTTCAAGATAGAGCAATGAACGAAATGGTTGAAAAAGGGAAGTGGAGTCGTGCTATTACTGAAGCCATGGATGATGATATTAAAGAGGGTAAAGAGATTGGTACCGCGCTTCTTGCTGCTCTTTTCACAAATCCAGACATTCTTAACAAATTTCAAAGTCAATATGCAACATGGCAACAAAACATAGAGAACGATGGCATTGATCCTGTACGCTCCACTATCATTAGGTTGGCAGCAGATGGGTTATGGTATTCCGAAATGTTCGGATTAGGTGTGTTAGATGATGAATTACGCACGAAAGTCATTCAAGAATTAATTAATATGACGAAGTAAGGAGAGGTTATCTTTGAATTCATATGTATTACTTGCAACAGCGATCATCTGTGAGGTATTTGGCAGTTCAATGCTAAAAGTGTCTAACGGGTTTAAAAGGGTATTCCCATCCATTGGCGTGATCCTTGGTATGGGCTTAGCATTTTATAGTCTTTCTTTAGCGCTAAAAACAATTCCATTAGGTACAGCTTATGCGATTTGGTCAGGGGTAGGTACAGCTTTGACAGCTATAATTGGTGTAGTTATTTATAAAGAGAACTTTAATCTCAAGAAATTACTAGGTCTACTACTTATAATTGGTGGTGTAATCATTATGAGGCTCTCAGGTGGGGCTCATTAGAATTTGGAGGCTACAGCATGAAAAGAAATGTAGGATATATTGCTCTAAGTATAGCGATTGCTAGCGAAGTCGTAGGTACTACTATGCTAAAAATGTCAGAAGGATTTACGCAATTACTCCCATCTATAGGGGTTATTATTGGTTTTATTATTGCTTTTTATAGTTTATCCATAAGCCTTAGAGAATTACCGTTAAGCTTAGCTTATGCGATTTGGTCGGGTGTAGGTACTGTTCTAACTGCGATTGTGGGTATTGTTGTGTGGGGAGATCCATTTGGTATTCTTACTTTTGCCGGAATAGTATTAATAGTAGGAGGAGTGGTATTTTTAAACTCTCCTGCCAAAGTTGAAAACAAAGATCGGGCCTGATAAATCAGGCTCATTTTTTATTTTTAAACGGATGTCATAGATTCCATAAATCGAATAGTTTCGCGATAATGGTATCACTTATCTTTTCCGTAGAAATACATCTTATAGTTTGAGCTGCTATTTATCTATAATGAGTGTGTCTGAAAGTGAAGGGAGGGTGTGGTTCTTTTTAATGTGCTCTGGATGATCTCTATTGAAAACGCTACCATTTGAGCACTTTGATAGGTTCGTGAATTTTTGAGAATCTAACATATTTAAGGAGGATTAAAATTAAAATGCGTAACAAGTATGTTGTATGGTCGCTGGTAGTATCCATGCTGATTTCAAGTTTATTCTTGGCTGCGGGCCCTCTTAATTTTGTTTCAGCCTCCGGAGGACCAAACCTGACACTCGGCAAAAATGTAACTGCGAGCGGTCAATCACAAACTTATAGTCCTGACAATGTTAAAGACAGTAATCAAAGCACGTATTGGGAAAGTACGAATAATGCATTCCCGCAATGGATTCAAGTCGATTTAGGTGCAAATACAAATATTGATCAAATCGTTCTTAAGCTCCCTTCTGGATGGGAGACGCGGACGCAAACATTGGCTGTTCAAAGTAGCACAAACGGTTCGACGTTTACGAACATTGTAGGGTCTGCGAATTATGAATTCAATCCATCAGTGGCAGGTAACAGTGTTACCATCGACTTTGCCGCAACCAGTACGCGTTATGTTCGTCTGAATGTAACGAGCAACACAGGTTGGCCGGCAGCTCAGCTCTCCGAATTCGAGATTTACGGCGCTAGTGGTCCTATTCCTACTCCAACTCCATCGCCTTCCGGCACTTATGAAGCTGAATCTGCTTCACTGTCTGGAGGAGCTAAAGTGAACACGGATCATGCCGGTTACTCCGGCGCGGGTTTCGTGGATGGATATTTGTCACAAGGTGCAACAACGACATTCACGGTTAACGTGGCAGCAACTGGTAGTCGTGAGGTGTCATTGAAATACGCTAATGCAAGTGGCAGCACAAAGACAATAAGTGTCTATGTCAATGGTGCTAAAGTTGGCCAGACCTCATTATCTAACTTACCAAATTGGGATTCATGGAGCACTAAAGTAGAAGTTCTTAATCTAAATGCGGGTAACAACACCATTGCATATAAATATGATGCTGGTGATTCTGGCAATGTTAACCTTGACCAAATCACTGTAGCGTCGACGACAACATCACCACCTGCAACACCTACTCCGACACCGACAGCCACACCAATACCGTCGGCAACAGCAACGCCAACGCCAACAGCCACACCAACTACGACGGTCATACCAACAGCAACGCCGACAACAACTCCGACGGTAACACCAACAGCAACGCCTGCTCCTGGGAGTAATATTGCTGTCGGCAAGACGATTACCGCTTCTTCCAGTACACAAACGTTCGTAGCAACAAATGCGAACGATAATGACACAAGCACGTACTGGGAAGGTGGCAGCAATCCAAGTTCGCTCACCCTCGACTTAGGGGCGAACCACAACATTACGTCAATCGTTTTAAAGCTGAATCCTGCCTCTGCATGGAGTACTCGCACACAAACGATTCAGGTGCTCGGTCACAATCAAGACACGACCACCTTCGGTAATTTGGTATCGGCTCAATCGTATACGTTTAATCCAGCTTCGGGCAACACAGTAACCATCCCGGTTACGGCAAATGTTAAACGTCTGCAGTTGAATATTACTTCGAACTCTGGTGCGCCTGCTGGGCAAATCGCGGAGTTCCAAGTATTCGGTACACCAGGGGCGAACCCTGATCTAATGATAACCGGTATGTCCTGGTCACCTACTACTCCTGTCGAGACAAGTGCAATTACATTAAATGCAGTAGTTAAGAACAACGGTAACGCTAGCTCCGCAACAACCACTGTCAACTTTTACTTAAACAATGAGCTCGTTGGATCTGCTCCAGTAGGTTTATTAACTGCAGGCGCATCAACAACAGCCTCAATGACATTAAACGCTGGAGCCAAAACCGCTGCGACCTATGCTCTCAGCGCTAAAGTAGATGAGAACAATGTGATTTTCGAGCAGAACGAAGGGAATAACAGCTATACGAACGGGGCGTCTCTTGTTATCGCTCCAGTCTCCAGCTCTGACTTAGTTGGTGTGACTACCTGGACACCAAGTAATCCAGTGGCTAATAGTACAGTAGCTTTTACCGTAAATCTCAAGAATCAAGGAACCATTGCTTCTGCAAGCGGTTCTCATGGTGTTACTGTAGCTCTTAAAAACTCAGCAGGTACCACGATTCAAGCATTTAATGGTTCCTATTCCGGGACCCTTGCTGCTGGAGCTTCCGTTAACGTCACGATTCCAGGGACATGGACAGCAGTCAACGGTAATTACACTGTGACCACTACTGTTGAAGTGGATGCTAATGAGGTCACAGCGAAGCAATCAAACAATATAAGCACAACTAATCTGGTGGTCTATGCTTTACGTGGTGCAAGCATGCCTTATAGTCGGTATGATACCGAAGATGCTACTCTCGGTGGTGGTGCTACGTTGAAATCAGCACCTACGTTTGATCAAGCACTAATTGCTTCAGAAGCATCTGGTCAGCGTTATGTAGCGCTTCCTTCAAACGGCTCGAACGTGGGATGGACAGTCAGACAAGGACAAGGCGGCGCGGGTGTAACTATGAGATTTACTATGCCTGACTCTTCGGATGGTATGGGACTGAATGGTTCACTTGACGTGTATGTGAATGGAGTAAAAGTCAAAACGTTATCGTTGACATCCTACTACAGCTGGCAGTATTTTTCGGGCGATATGCCTGGTGATACTCCTAGTGCTGGGCGTCCGCTCTTCCGATTTGACGAAGTCCACTGGAAATTGGATACTCCTCTCCAGCCTGGAGATATCATCCGTATTCAGAAGAACAATGGAGATAGCTTGGAATATGGTGTTGATTTCCTCGAAATCGAACCCGTTCCTACTGCAGTCGCTCGTCCGGCGAACTCCGTGTCAGTGACAGATTATGGTGCCGTAGCAAATGATGGTCAGGATGACCTTGCAGCTTTTAAAGCAACGGTGAATGCAGCTGTTGCAGGTGGTAAGAGCATGTATATTCCTGCCGGAACATTTAATCTTAGCAGCATGTGGGAAATTGGCTCTGCCAGCAATATGATTAACAACTTTACGGTGACGGGTGCTGGAATCTGGCATACGAACCTCCAGTTTACTAATCCTAATGCGGCGGGAGGCGGTATTTCACTCCGTATTAGCGGCAAGCTAGATTTTAGTAATGTTTACATGAATTCGAATTTGCGATCCCGTTATGGACAAAATGCAATTTATAAAGGATTTATGGATAACTTTGGTACTAATTCAATTATCCATGATGTCTGGGTAGAACATTTTGAATGTGGCATGTGGGTAGGCGACTATGCTCATACACCTGCTATTTATGCCAGTGGGCTTGTGGTTGAAAACAGCCGGATTCGGAACAATCTTGCCGATGGTATCAACTACTCCCAAGGCACTAGCAATTCGATTGTTCGAAACACCAACGTAAGAAATAACGGTGACGATGGTCTTGCAGTATGGACTAGTAACACCAATAGTGCTCCGGCGGGTGTAAATAACACATTCTCCTACAACACGATTGAGAATAACTGGCGTGCTGCAGCCATAGCATTCTTTGGAGGCGGCGGTCATAAGGCAGATCACAACTACATCATCGACACTGTAGGTGGTTCTGGTATTCGTATGAACACCGTTTTCCCTGGTTACCATTTCCAGAATAATGCGGGCATTGTTTTCTCAGATACTACGATTATCACAAGTGGTACCAGTAAAGATCTGTATGGTGGAGAACGTGGAGCCATCGATTTAGAGGCATCGAATGATGCCATCAAGAACGTCACCTTTTCCAACATCGATATCATCAATACACAACGCGATGCAATCCAGTTCGGTTATGGTGGTGGATTTGAGAATATCGTGTTTAACAACATCAATATTAATGGTACTGGGCTAGATGGTATTACTACTTCACGTTTCTCTGGGCCACATCAGGGTTCGGCAATCTATACCTACACAGGCAATGGTTCAGCAACGTTTAACAACCTGACGACTACGAATATCGCTAACCCCAACCTGAATTATATTCAGAGCGGTTTTAATCTGACGATTCATTAAGCGATAGTGTGAGGGAGGAGTTCTTCGGAACTTTTCCCTTTTTTCTTATATTGTGGATAGTAAAAATTTAAAACTTCAGAGAAGGATATTGACTTGATGAACAAGAAATAAATGGTAGGATATAGTATTTATCTCATAAGAAATAAATTTTTAGGAATGTGTCGATTTCATCATCTTCCGTTCGTCGTTTAAATAGAAGTCCGGATATCAGACGTTAAAGCGAAGGAGAGATGAAATGCATTTAGTAACTTCAATGGACGGAACTAAGATTGCCTATGACAAAATGGGTCAAGGGCCAGCACTTATATTAGTGACAGGTGCATTTAGTTACCGAAAATTCCCAAGTCAGGTACAGTTAGCTGATCTGTTGTCTGAGAATTTCACAGTCTTCAATTACGATCGACGAGGTCGTGGCGATAGTGGAGACATTCAGCCATACGCAATAGCTCGTGAGATCGAAGATCTGCAGGCTATAATTAATGCGGCCGGAGGAGCGGCATATGTCTGGGGATTGTCTTCTGGAGCAGTTCTTGCTCTACAGGCAGCAGCGGATGGAGCAAATATTACAAAATTAGCTCTGCATGAGCCTCCAGTTGTTGTCAATGCTTCGGATCCCAAGCCGCCTCTAGATTTCGTAATGAATGTTACTGAGCTTATTGCTACAAATCGCCGATCTGAGGCAATTAAGTATTTTATGACTAAAGGTATGGGAGCACCTGCGTTTGTTGTTAAATTGATGCGCTTAATGCCAAGTGTATGGTCTAACCTAATGGCTGTAGCGCACACTCTTCCCTATGATGCTGTTTTATTGGATGGGTATATGGACGGAAAGCCGCTTCCTGCCACCTTGTGGAGCACAGTTACCATTCCAACGCTGGTCCTCGAAGGTACGGAGAGTCCTGTTGGCTTACGGCATGGTGCTCAGGCAATAGCTAAAGTACTACCTAATGCGAAACTATTAAGTAAAAAGGGGCTAGGTCATACGAAGAAACTCAATACAAGGATCATTTCAACTGAGCTTACTGCATTCTTTATGGGTAATTAAAAATAGGAGGGATACACCTATGAGATTTATGATGATTGTTAAAGCTACCACAGATTCAGAGGCGGGAATTATGCCTAGTCAAGAACTGATTGATGCTATGCAGAAGTATAATGAGGAATTGGTGAAAGCAGGTGTGTTGCTGGCTGGTGATGGATTGCAACCGAGTTCCAGTGGTATTCGAATTTCATATCCGGAAGCTGGCGGCAAACCGAAAGTTATGGATGGTCCGTTTACAGAAGCTAAAGAAATGATCGCTGGATATACGCTGATTGAGGTCAAATCAAGAGAAGAAGCCATTGAATGGGCTTTACGTATGCCGGACCCTCATGGATTTGGCCAAGGAGAGATTGAGTTAAGGCAGGTATTCGAGCCGGGGGAATTAATGGACGATCCCGAAACATTGGCGAAAGAAGCAGCACTTCGTAAACAGGTTGAGGAGCAGAAGCAAACGTGAGTTTCTCCCATACGCATCGAACGATTGATACAATATGGCGAATGGAATCGGCAAAAATCATTGCGGGTTTAACGCGCATGGTACGGGACGTTGGTCTCGCAGAAGATCTTGCTCAGGACGCATTAGTAATTGCCCTTAATCGATGGCCAGAGACGGGGATTCCAGATCATCCAGGTGCTTGGCTGATGACCACCGCGAAACGGCGTGCGATTGATCTTATTCGCAGGACCAAGCTTCGAGATCAGAAATACGTAGAGGTTGCACATAGCATGGATTTATACACTGAGGTAGACATAGATGATGCGTTAGATGAGGAGATCAGTGACGATCTCCTTCGTCTGATCTTTATGACCTGTCATCCGGTGTTGTCACAAGATGCCAGAGTAGCCCTGACCCTTCGACTGTTATGTGGATTGACGACAGATGAAATCGCACGTTCTTTTCTAGTCGCCGAATCAACGATTGCTCAGCGAATTGTTCGGGCGAAGAGAACCCTAAGTGCTAACAAGGTTCCTTTTGAGGTACCCGTTCAAGAAGAGCTTAAAGACCGTTTGTCTACGGTGCTTGAAGTCCTTTACCTAATGTTTAATGAAGGATATTCTGCAACCTCTGGAGTGGATTGGATCCGTCCGCTGTTATGCCAGGAGGCGCTGAGATTAGGACGGGTACTAGCTGAGATTAACCCTTATGAACCTGAGGTTCATGGACTGGTCGCCCTTATGGAGATTCAATCCTCGCGTTTTAGGACAAGGGTTAATAGCAAAGGGGAACCTTTTCTACTAATGGATCAAAACCGGGCACAGTGGGATCAATTACTGATCCGTCGTGGCCTGGCTGCTTTAGAGCGTAGCCGAAAGCTTGGTCGTCCGCCGGGACCTTACTCGCTTCAGGCTGCGATTTCTGCTTGTCATGCACAGGCGACTACTGCAGCAGAGACAGACTGGATCCGTATTTCTGCACTGTACGAAGCGCTCTCGAGAGTCATGCCTTCGCCGATTGTCGAATTAAACCGAGCGGTCGCCATATCCATGGCGTTCGGCCCAACCTTTGGACTGCAAATTGTGGATGAGCTAAATACTGAACCATCTATAAGGGAATATCATCTGCTGCCCAGTGTTCGTGGTGATCTTCTGCTGAAGCTGGGTCGATATGATGAGGCGCGTACAGAGTTTGAACGTGCCGCATCCTTGACTGGGAATGAACGTGAAAGGATTCTTTTGCTGAATCGGGCGGCAGCGTGTAACTTAGGAACATCGTAGTTAATTCAATATTATTTTAAACCGGTACGTACATAAAGGAGAGATAAAATATGAATCAAGAAGTCATCGATTTTATTGAAGCATTAAAAGAACCATGGCAGGTGGAGTTATCTACTAATCTTCGTGAGGTTGTTCACCAAGCAATCCCAGATGTACAGGAACGAATTCAGTATAAGAAGCCTCATTTTTTGAAAAATGGTAAGTACGCAGCAGCTATTTCAACTTCGAAAGATGCAGTAAGCTTTGTTATTTTTAATACGAATGAGCTTGAGTTTCCAGAAGGGATATTCGAGGGCCCTCCGGAGAGAAAAACACTGAAACTACGAAAAGGGGATACAGTGGATACGGCTCAATTAGTGGCTTGGGTTAGCCAATCCTCAGCTTCCCTTTAATTGCAAGATTCATGATGTAGGACGGTATCTCAAAGTCATTTGACTTCATGGGATATCGTCTTTTTTGGACGAATTTGGCTCCAGCAATACATAATCATTCAATAAATTGTGAAAAATACATCAAGAGCTAGCAATGAAGGGAATGAAACCCATGAAGATATTAAAACAAACTTGTTTGCTACTGCTTACGGTCCTTGCACTTAGTGCATGCTCAAGACCAGTAGCAGATAAATCCCAGCTACCACCTCCAACGGTTGTGCCAAGTGGAGCTGAGGAAAGATTTAGCCTTGAGGAACTCGCCACTTTGATTGGAAAAGAGGATGCTCAAGTTGTCCAAGCTCTCGGCAAAGGCGCACCTAATCGTAATGAAGGTACGAATTCTACTCTTTTATCCCGCGAATATAACGAGAAGATTGTGAATCACGAAGCAAATCTTCAGGTCTCCTATGATCACACTGGAAAAGTGATTGGAGAGACGATTCATTTTGAAGAAGCTACCAAGGAAAAATTAACGCAAGAGATAACGCAACAGCTTGGAGAGCTTACGACTAAGAGTGAAGGTAACACGGCAGATATAGAAAAAGAAGGCGAAGGTACAAACTTTCGTAGGGTATGGCAGACGGATAATGCCAAAATTTCTTTAATTGAATCCAATGGAAAACTATCTATTTCCATAGATACGAAGTAACATTCGAATAATGTGAGAAAAAAAGGACAATACCCATTGTAATTAGACAATGGGTATCGTCCTTTTTTGATGAATAATTAAGGGTTAAGTGGAAGAATTATTGTTTGTTGCGGAGCTTAAACGATGAATCTGCTCTTCCAGAACCGCACTTGCTTTGCCAACAAATTGTGCTGAGAAGGACATACAACTTGTATATCCTTTATCTCGAATTACTCAAGCTTGAGCAATATTGTAGCGTGAATGCAAATACCAAATAAGCTCTCTTCGGCTGCTGACACCTGATTTGCTAAAAATAGATTTTAAATGATCTTGGACCGTGTATGCAGAAATATGCAGTGTAGAAGCCAATTCTTTAGTGGATAATCCTCGAATTACACCGTGTAATAGCTGTTGCTCACGTTCCGTCAAACCATACGCTTCAGCAATGATGGGGAGCATGTCAGCAGGACGCGCGGGTTCGAATGAAATGGCAACCTGTTTCTGACCGTTGCTAGTCTGAAGACGACTTGCTCGCACGACTAAATAGGGCCCCTCAGTCATACGAATGCATGCCTTAGCTATCCCCACTGATTCGGAAGGGCTGTTTAACGCTTGCGCGCTTACAGCACGGATTGGACGAGGTAGAACATGAGCATCAATCATTTCCAATGAGCGGAGTTTGCCTAACCAGCGATCCGCTGCGGGATTGGAGGAAAGAAGGGCTACGTCATCAGATAAAATTGCAATGCCGGAACCGTAATGATCTTCAAGCCAAGTCTCATCTCTCTCTGGAAGCTCAAGACTGAAAGCCCGCATTCTTGCTGCAATCAGAGGGATGAGCGAGGTGATCCAATCACATTCCTCTTGTGAGAATTCCGATTGATCTGCATTCCTGTACAGCGTCAAATACCCCCAGCAAGATTCTCCGAGAATAGGACTGCACGTAGTTCATCCCCAAAACCTGCGGGAGACAAAACCTTTCGATAGCGGGCACTCCGTTCGGGTTTCTGCTCGGTCACTTCATATATTGTAGCGACGAGGTGTTTGCTATGAACCATTTGCTCATAGGTGTTAACATCATCCTCACCGTATTCGATCTGGAACAAGTGGGGATGAATGGATTCTACATTGTCTTCAGTAACCGCACCTGTCGAAAGCAATGTCTGTGGATCAACATGAGTACAGCAGGCAGCATCAAAGGGAACTGCTTCACGTAAGAGAGACAGCAAGGAAGTACGGTAGTTGTGAGATGAATCAGTAACCATTCCTAGCTTAATGATTTTTTTCTTTATTAGAATGAATTGTTTATGGGTATTCATTGAGTAGCCCTCTAGTCCTTAATGGATTATATCGAACTCCCACATTTGTGGGATAGTGAACGGAAGCGAAATCCGTATAATTGAGAATGATTCTTAATCAACTCTATTATATAGGATGCGGTGATAAAAATGCAGGAAAAAGAAGATATTGTTGTCGTTGGTGGTTATGGACACGTAGGGCGTACCATATGTGAAATATTAGAGAAGAAGTATCCAGGTAAAGTAGTTGCTGCAGGGAGAAGTCTTGAAAAAGCAGAGCGGTTCAGTCAATCTACCCACGGCAGGATCAAACCGTTACAGTTAGATATTAATAAGACGATACCTCCACATTTACTAGATCAAGTGAAGCTAATCATTATGTGTTTGGATCAAACGAATACGGATTTTGTAAAAGCCTGCTTTCGTAGCGGTACGTATTATGTGGATGTATCAGCGAGCGGTCCGTTTTTATCTCAAATTGAGGCGTTATACGAAGAGGCTGCACGACATGGATCTAGTGCCGTTCTTAGTGTAGGTCTTGCACCCGGTATAACCAATCTAATGGCTCTTGAAGCGGAAAGACTGATAGAACAGACGGAGGACATCGAAATCGGCATTATGCTCGGACTTGGTGATTCTCATGGTAAGGCGGCGATCGAATGGACAGTAAATAGTTTAGGAGGAAAGTTTGAAGTTATGCAGAAGAATCGTCAGGTTGAGGTGGAGAGCTTCACCGATAGAAAGTCATATTACTTTGGTGACGATTTAGGGAGTCGCTATGCGTATCGGTTCCCATTCTCAGATCAACAGACGCTTGCCCAAACGCTCAAAGCATCGTCCATCTCCACACGATTTTGTCTGGACTCAGTTTTCGTTACTAAAATGCTGGCTATAGCCAAAAAAACAGGAGCCGTTCGTTTATTAAAGACAAGCTGGGTGAACAGGTGGATGGTTCGTGCTATGGAGCGGCTGCATATTGGTAGCGACCAGTTCGCTATCAAGGTTGAGGCTCGTGGAAGAAATCGAGAGGGGAAGCCAATGCATGTTGATTTAATATTGCAAGGAAAGAATCAATCCATCATCACTGCAAAAGTGACAGCAGCAGTATCAAAGCTCCTCTATGATTCTCCATTTCCAGGCGGCGTTTTCCATATCGAGCAGATAACAGATTTAGCATATATACAAAAGGAATTAGGATCGACGCTCTCGCTAAAGATCCAAGTAAAGAAGCATAATGCAGATTAATCTAAATAGAATAATTTGTGTATAGTTATTTTGAAAGAAGCTTGATTAGTCAAGCTTCTTTTTCGTAACCCAAAAGAGTTTTGACCGTATTAACTGATGAACATTTCATTCAGGAAGAAATTCTGTTCTTCCCTAATGGGTCATGTTAACAAAAAGAGAAGTTGAGGTCATCACCTATGAATGAAAAATTTACAGATTACGCCGATACAGGATATTCGATCGCTGAGCAGAAGGCAGCTCAGTATTTTGCATCTCTTCGTGAACAGTTCAAAGAAAAAACTTATGTGTCTACCTTGATTGAAGATTTTCAATTGTGGAAGAAGAACCATATTCATCGCCGTTCATGGTTGTCCTTTTTATCAAGAGGCAAGAGGAAACCTGATTCTCAGGATTATCATAGATATCTAGGATGGCTGAATCAGACCGGTAAATTGGATGATTATTTGGATCGAAGTGTTTCCTATCTTTATATGAGAGATCTGGGGCAAGCTTTAGATTCGCCGAATACACAGCTCCGGATTAAGCGTATGGTTGCCGACATTAGAAATCAGATGATTCTTCCAGGCTCCACAAGTTCGGAGGATCAGTCAGATTTCATGAATTTCACCGGGATTTACCGTTGGGCTCAGAAGGAAGGCGTTGAAACGGCCACGATTTGGGTGATAGACAAACTTAAGCGGGTATCAGCACATCTTCCGAAGGAAATGAATCCCGAGCAAGCGCAACGTAAATTAATCAAGATCATTATTGGGGTGATTCTCCATGTGATGGAAGAGATGGACGATGACGTACCACCTGTGGAGCGATCTAAGAGGATTGGTGAAGCCATTAGACTTGGTTATTCATATGGCCTAACTTATCCATTCATTGATGATCTCCTTGATTCCAGTGTCTTAACCGACCAAGAGAAAGAACAGTATTCTCATATGATACGCACTGCGATCCTTAATAGAGTTGTACCGGAATTGGGTGAATGGTCCGGAGAGAACATGCCGTTCATTCGATTTGTACATTCGGAGCTCAAGGAGGCTTTTGAGTATATTAGAGGATATCAGCGGGAAGAAATGCAGGATACATTTTTCGAGCAGTCTTTTGTATTTTTCCATTCTCAGGAATTGGATCGTATGAAGGATCTTTCTAACTCAGAATACAGCAATGAAGAGCTTTTCATACCCATCATTTTAAAATCCTCTTCTTCCCGTTTAATTGTCCGATCCGTAATTAGTGCTCCAGCAGATGACGGATTTGATCAACGCACCTTTTTCTATGGGTTATATAATCAGCTGGCTGATGATTTTGCGGATATGTTTGACGATATGAAAGCGGGAGCGGTAACCCCCTATACTTATTATTTAAAATACCGTAGTCAACGTACAGATCTGATCAATCCTTTTGAATTATACTGGACGGTCATTTCCCATTTAATACACACTGTGTATCGCTCTGATCCTAAAACCCGTGAAGTAATATTAGATCGCGCCATTAATGGTCTCAAGCGATGTAAAGAACGTGTAGGAATTGAAAAGTATAAAGAGATCATGGAAATTTTCGCTTCTGGTCAACCAGCGTTTAATCGGCTTGTCCAGCTGATGGTGCAGAAAGCGGACGATGTGGATTTTTTCGATAAATTGCTTCGGGATCAGTTGCTTTTGAATCTAAAAAACAGCAAGAAGGAAAAAGTGGAATTTCGAAATACGATCCAAAAGATTCGCGATCAGATCAATAAACAATTGCTGATAGCCAAGCCAGACGGGACGCCAGAAATGAAAGAGTTGCTTATTGATGCGGCTAATTATAGTCTAGCAGGCGACGGCAAGCGGATAAGACCTATATTGACTTGGGTCATGGGTGTTAACGAATATGGTCTAGATGCATCCGCAATTGTGCCGCTTCTGAGATCTTTGGAATATATGCATACCGCTTCTCTAATCTTCGATGATCTTCCGTCCCAGGATAATGCCTCAACTCGAAGAGGTCGTGCAACTCTACACGAAATGTATACTAGTTCAACGGCGGAATTAACCGGACTATTTCTGATTCAGAAGTCGATCGAGGAACAGGCGTCACTTCATTCTTTTGATGCAAAAGCAGTTCTAGCCTTGATGCAATATTCAGCCCAAAAAGCAGAAGATACATGTATGGGTCAGGCAATGGATCTGAATTCTAAGGGAAAAGCATTGACGCTAGAGCAATTAAATATGATTTGCTTTTATAAGACCGGAATTGCATTTGAAGCTTCACTAGTGATGCCAGCGATTCTGGCTCAGGTTAAGAAATCTGAAGTTCTGGTTTTGAAAAAATTTGCCTATCATGCGGGGATTGCCTTTCAGATTAAAGATGATTTGCTCGATTTGGAAGGGGATCATCATTTACTAGGTAAGCCGATAGGTCAGGATGTGGAGAATAACAATTCAACGTTTGTATCTATCCTTGGTGCTGACGGCGCAAGAAAAGAGATGTGGGAACACTACTGTCTAGCTATGGAAGCGTTAAAGGAGATCCCTCGTAATATTGCTTTTCTGAAGCATTTATTGAATTACATGATTAATCGAAATCGATAATTGACTCTAAAGTGTTGGCATTATTGCCAGCACTTTTTTATATTTTTTTGCAGAACAGTAGTTCTTTTTTGGTAATTGAAATTTATTGTTTATAATCGAAATTACGTTTATGATGAAAATTGAAAATAGATAAAGGAGGTGTAACTTGTGAAGCTAGGAATTTTCTCAAAAGTATACTTGAACTATGAACTGGGGATCGCCTTACACAAAATCAAAGCCCAAGGCATGAGTAGCGTTCAATTCAATTTTGCTAATGTAGGACTGGAAAGCTTGCCTAAAGTGACTAGTCAGGAGACCATCCATCAAATCAAAGAAGCAGTAATGAACAGTGGAGTTAGCATTGCTGTGATCTCAGGAACATTTAATACGCTAGAGCTAAATGAGGAGAAGAAAGTTGAAAATCAGCAGTGTTTTAAAAATGTAGTTGAGGCTGCAGCTGCATTAGCTGTTCCGTATGTTTCGATTTCTACGGGTAGTTTGAACCAAGAAGATTTCTGGAGTTCTCATCCTGACAATCATACAGTGAGGGCATGGTCACTATTGCATGAAAGTCTTGCGTGGATGCTGAAAATTGCAGAAGATAACCAAGTAACGCTAATATTTGAACCTGAACAAGCCAATGTGGTGAGTACGGCAGAAGATGCTTTGAGACTATTACAAGATCTAGACACACCTTTTCTTAAGGTTTTGTATGATGCAGCAAATCTAGTAACCCCTCAGGATCATAAGGACCTCTTAGGTAAGATTTCAAAAACGCTAACAGCGCTAAAGGAGCACATTGCCATTGCGCATTGCAAAGATGCTTTTGTATCCGAAGAGAAGATCACTTTTGCACCGGTGGGAAAAGGAAACTTGCCCTTAAAGGAATATATAAATGAATTAAGTAAGGTTTATGACGGTCCTGTTATTATGCATGGGTTAGCTGAGGACGATGTAGCACATGCTTTGAATTTCTTTAACTAGAATAGGAGGACATGAATATGGAAAAGGAAAACCAATTGTTGAACATTGGTGTTCTAGGCTGCGGTCAAATATCACAGGCGGCTCACTTTGATTCCATTAGAAGATCACGAAATGCTAACCTATATGCGATCTGTGATGTCGACGAATACTTACTTCAAAGAATGAATGCTATCTATGAACCCGATAAGGTTTATACGGATTATGATCAAATGCTGGCGGACCCGAGCGTAGATGCTGTAGTTATTGGGATTGCCGATCAATTTCATGTGGAGGCAGTTAAACAAGCCGTGCGTGCAGGTAAACATGTCTTGGTAGAAAAACCTCTAGGCGTATCCATCGAAGAAGTGGAAGAGTTAAAAGAGCTTGTGGATCGTACCGATCTTAAAGTGCAAGTGGGGAATATGAAGAGATTTGACCCCGGTATAGTAGCAGCTAAAGAGTTTGTGGATCATGAAATGGGTGAGATTATTGGCCTAAAAGCTTGGTATTGTGATTCCACCTATCGATATACCGTTACCGAGAATGTTCAGCCAGTGATTATATCCGGTAAAAATATAAAGAGACCTGCTGGAGATCCAAAAGCGAACAAGGAACGCTATTATATTTTAGGTCATGGAAGCCATTTGTTCGATACCGCAAGATATCTAGGTGGAAATATTGTAAGTTTGAAAGCATGGAATACGCAAAAGTTCGGTGCCTATTGTTGGTTTATTACTGCGGAGTTTGAAAGCGGCTTTGTAGCTCAATTAGATTTGACCATTGCGGTTCGGATGGATTGGCATGAAGGATTTCAAATTTATGGTGAATTCGGATCAGTAGTAGGAAAGACATACAACCCGTGGACATTAAAATCAAGCGATGTAGAAATTTTCAAAGCTAGTGATAACAGCTACCATAGACCGCTTGGAGCAGATGGTCATTTTTATAGATTGCAGATTGAAGGTTTTACAGATTCAATTCTGCATAATAAGCCAGGTGTAGGTGCAACGATTGAAGATGGGATTGCTACGATGAAAGCTATGCTCGCTGTTGAAGAATCGGTGAAGACCGGAAATACGATTTATCTAAGTGACGTTTCTGGTCCTTTGTAAAGGAGGAGAGGATATGCTTTGGGCGGTGACGTTAATCAAACTTTCGGTTTAATGAAGCAAGCAGATCACATACGAAGGATCTCACTAGATTTTAGAGTGGACATGCAGATGATTTTTCTTTTAAACAATTTGCCGAAGATGTGATGGCTTTAACGAAACACCTTCATATCCAATCATTTAATATTGGAGGGATTTGCACAGGTGCTGGGGAGTCCTACATTTGGCATTGAGATATCCGGCTAGCGTTAAGAAGCTTATTCTGTCACGTCCAGCTTGGGAAGATAAACCGCAAGAGAAGTTGGTTCGTGAAGCCTACGCCAAAGTTCATGATGTATTGCAGGATACAGATCCTCAGACCGCTCAAAATAGATACGAAAATTCAGAGGTCTATAAATCCATAAATTCAATATTAGCTTATGCGGGTGAATCCCTATTAGGGCAGTTTAAATATCCTTATGTAAAAGAAACCTCTATGAAGTTTGTGAAGCTACCAATGGATTGTCCTAATCAGGATCGTGAGGCTTGGAAGAACTTAAAGCTGCCCAAATTGATCCTTGCTAGTCAACTTGATCCTATTCATCCATACGCCTACGGACGATTACTCTCAGAATATATCCCAAACGCTCAATTTATTGAGATTACTTCGAAAACGATCAGGCTATTGAGAACTTTTTAAATGAAAGATGAGCACAAGCTTCAAAGGTGTTCATCTTTTTTTGTACAAATTTAGAAAGTATCTATACTGTAATTACGTTAACGCCGAGTTTGTTATATGTATCAACAATTTTATTGTCTACTGTACCTTCAGTGATCAAATAGTCTAACGCGGATACCTTGGCTACAAAAAAAGTGGATATTTTCTCCAGCTTTTCTTTCGTAGCTATGACGATAACCATGGAAGATTGTTCAAAAAGTTGATTCTTAATGATGGATTCCTCATAAGAGGGAACAGTTATGCCCACCTTTGAATCCAGCGTGGATACGCCAAGGATTGTTAGATCCAAATGGATTTGCTGTATCGCTCTAAGCGTTGCGGCTCCGAATAACACTTGGTTCTTTTTATCGAGATCGCCACCTAACAAGGTTATACTAGCTTTGGACAACCGGCATAGCGATAACGCAATTGATGGGGAATTCGTAATAATTCTTCCATCAAAATGCTCAGGGATGTTCTCAGCTACTTTTAAATTTGTGGACCCGCCATCAATAAAAATAACCTTTGCATTCTCAATAAGCGTGCAAGCTCGTTTAGCTAAGTCAGCTTTGGTCTGGCTATTAAATTCTACACGTGAATTGAAATCCTTCATGTCACTAATAAGGCTATGAGCTCCACCATGAATTCGTTTGAGAAGGCCCAGCTTCGACAGGCTTTGTAAGTCTTTTCGAATGGTATCTTCTGTTACATTTAATTCCTGTGTTAATTCTTGGACAACGACGCGGCCTTCGGTCTCTACTTTTTTTAAGATATACGCCTGTCTGTCAGCTTTTAGCACCGATCCACCTCTTTTCACAAAATGCTCTAAAGGTCGTACTTAACGTTACTATTTTACTACATATGAAATGAATTTGAAAAAAATCAATCGTTTTTACGTACAACTCCGTCTTACTTATAGAAATATGATGTGGATGCATTTTCCTGATATAAGAAAGAGGGGGTGGTGGAAGGTGGAAAACACAATGGATGAAGTCAGAATGGTAGATTTTGCGCAAATGGATGAAGAAGCTTTTTTTAGTCGTTTGTATGTGGAGCATCGAAAAATGTACGCCATTGCTTACAGTTATCTGCGAACAGAGGCAGACACGCTGGAAGTGATCCAAGAAGCGTCATGCAGGGCATGGATGAAACGCAAAAAATTAAAGGATGAACAGTCCTTCACACCTTGGCTGATCCGAATAACGATCAATTGCTGCATGGATGAGCTACGGCGCAAAAAGCGTGTGATTGTAGCGGAAAAGATGGTGGAGGAAGCGGCACAGGAAATGAAGAGTAATGACCGAATTGATCTGGAGCGTGCGATGAATCGGATAAAACCTAAATACCGGCATGTCGTAACGCTGAAATACTACCATGACATGACCACAATCGAAATTGCTAAAGTACTAAAAAGACCAGAAGGTACCATTAAGACTTGGCTTCGAGAGGGACTCAAACAGCTTCGGAGCTATTTATAGCAATATTGGAGGTGAACGGAATGACAGAAAAAGAAGAACGTATTCTACATAAGAACATCGATGAAGTGCAACAAAATGTCGAAGCAATACAGGAGATGAAAATTTACAACGCCATGAGAAAAGGAATTGCAAAAGGGAAAAAGCAAGAGAAACGCCGCATTTATACTACAGGAATGGGTGTGGTTGCAGCTGCAGCGGTTGCGTTACTGTTTACATACTCAACAATCGGATTACCGAATAAGGTGGCACAACCTTCAGTACAATCGGCAAGCACTAAAAACACGGATAATTTCAAAGCTTATCGCTCGTTCTCAAGGTTAGAGCCTGCACTGGCCAGTGCTCTTGAGCAGAATCTCGTTGTGCCGGTCGGTCAAAGTGCGGAAAACAAGGGTTACCGGATAGATGTGACAGGTGCCGTTACAGATGGACGGAAAGTTTATGTTTTATACAGTGTTCAGAACAATACGGACGAAGTAGTTATACACGCGGATTTTGAGCTTCAATTTGAAGGAATAAAGGAGTCGCCTCTTCACAAAGGCGCATCATTAAGTATGCTCGCTAGCGAGAGCCGAATTCAACCTGGGCAGTCTATGGATTTTATATACTCAAATAATCTTTCACCAACAGTTAAATATCCAAAGAAAGTTAACTATAATATTATTCTTACCGAAACTTCAGATAAGGCTCTCCTATCCAGTAGCAATAAGTATCGGACTAGCCTAGATGTTGCTTTCGAGCTTAATCCTGATATGCTCAAAGCACATGAACGTATACTGGATACAGACGGAACGCTGACCGTAGACGGACAAAAGATTAAAGTAGCTGGGGTCCAATATACTCCGCTTAGCACCTATGTAGATCTGGAGTATGATCAAAACAATGATAAACGGATTTTTCAATTGATCAACCCAGTTCTAATCAGTAAGCATGAAGGCACTGAAGAGAAGTCTTATTATCCCACACTTATCACTGTTGATAACTCTGAAGTCTACTCGGACGATTCCAAGACTACGCTGGTGTTTAGAAATAGTAAAAAGATTGTAGAGAGTAAGCCAGACAGCGTCTCGTTGAAAGCATTCGGAATTTCGGCAGTCGAAAAGGATCAAATGAAAATTGTCGTCGATCTTAATAAGTATCAGCTTATTGAAGCTCCCGGAAGTGGACTTGAGTTAGTCACGCCAACTCCAGAGAATGATGCTATGGAAGGAACGATTCTCTTAAGACATAAGTTTGAGAATTCTCAATATTTGAACTATTATACCCGTACGTCTGAAACCTTCACGGACGGAGAAGGGAAAGTGCATCAGTCTGGATATACTACAAATAGGAGCGCGGTATTAAATTTTGGCGGATTAATGAGGTCACAGGATGGGGCAGGCGTGGATGAGTTTATTTATATTTTTGGAGCAGAAGCGAAGAATTATCCTCAGCCATTAACTATAACGCTTGAGAAATATATAAATCCAATTATGGATACGCAGGCTGTTGAGTTGTACTCAAAGAATTAGGAAGCAATGAATCATTGAACTAAAAGATTAAATTTTATATTAATTCATTAGCCGTTGATAAATCTATCAACGGTTTTTTTGTGATCGCAGAGACTTCACACTTTGAAATTTAAGAAATACTTAATATATAGCGTACTTCTTTTTAAGAAGTTTTTCTTATTCTAAGTGCATGAACGAGGTTACTGATAGGATGATAAACCCAAGTATGAAGAAATGGCACCGAAAGGATATCTCAGCGGCAATGATGTTCCTGGCACCAAGCGGTATCGGATTTGCGATGTTTTACCTTATACCGTTTGTTATGGGAGTATTCTATACTTTTATGGACAGCACGATAGAGGGCCATTTTGTAGGGTTTGATAATTACCGAGAGCTGTTAAAGAACGATTCCTTCCGTAAAGCAGCATCCAATACATTTTATTTTAGCGCGATAAGTGTTCCGCTAATTCTTGTACTCTAGTTAGGATTAGCAATGTTATTGAATGAAAATACATATTTTCGGAATTGGCTGAGGACTGGATACGTGTTGCCGCTTGTCGTACCAGTCGTCTCTATCATTCTAATCTGGCAGATACTCTTTGATTGGAATGGCTCGCTTAACGCCTGGCTTCAATCGGATATCCTCTATGAGGAGGATTCAATTATTCTGGAAAGTAGTGAACCTCTTGAAGACGGGAACCGAGTTCGACTGCAATAAGAAATCATATAAACGAGAAAATAGGAGGAGAAAATCAAATGATCAAAATGAAGACAAACAAGCTGGGGATGTTGTCGATGGGGATGGCCGTGCTTGCGACGGCCGCCTGTAGCAATTCGGGAAGCGAGGCCGGGACGAACGACCGGGGAAAACCCGTCTCGGCGGAAGGAAAAACCGTCGTGAATTTTTCGGTACAGGAGTCGAGTTCCTTCTTTGAAGCGGCGGAAAAAAGATTCGAAGAGAAGCACCCGGACATCGACCTGCAAATTCAAGCCGTGAAAAAAGCGGAAGAAGACTGGAAGCCCGGAGATTACGAGAAGTATACGAAAACGACGAATACTGAGCTGTTATCGGGCAAGGGAGCGGACATTCTCGAAGTGGCAGAGCTGCCATTCGAAGCATATGCAAGCAAACAGCTTATCGTAAATATGAACGAGCTGTTGAAACAGGACACGTCGCTGAGCGGTGTCGACCTGCAAGCGAAGCTCGAAGTATTCAAGACGGACGGTGACTTATACGCCATGCCGCTCGGGTACTTCATGAGAGGGTTTATTGGCGACGGAAATCTACTGGCCGACGAGAGCATCGACGACAGCCGGTGGACGTGGGCCGAATTCGCCAAGGTCGCGAAGGGCTTGATGTGTAAAGAGAGCCAAGGCGGCATGGACCGACGCTACGCTTTGGCTAACGAACCGCCGGATAGGATGCTGTGGGAAATCGTGGTCGACGACTATGCCGATTTCGTGGACGTCTCGGGGAAAAAAGCGGCCTTCGACTCGCCCAAATTCGTCGCCGCCATGCAGCAGGTCAAAAAGATGTACGACGACGGCATCGCGACCGCCGAGCCGGCCGAAATCGGCCGCCAGTTGTTTTACTCTACCGTGTTGAGTTCGCCAGCCTATTTGATCGATGAAATTCACTATTTTTTCGCGAATCCGAAGCTGATCGGGAAGCCGCAAGCCGGAAATGTGGGTACGAGGCTCGCTCCTAGCGTTCAGCTTGCGATTCGGGCCAATTCCCCGGTGAAGGATGAGGCGTGGAAGTTCGTCTCGTTCCTGTTGTCTGAGGAAGTGCAATCGTTGAAGGAGAGGGAAGATTACGGATTCTCGCTGTTGGACTCGGTAAACGAGAAAGAACTGAGGGATGTCCAGAAGCAGGTGAACGCCGGTACCTATAAGCTTCCAAGCGGACAAAAGGCTCAAGTTTCCGCCGAGCAGTTCGCCCAGTACGAACAGTTCATGCGGTCTGCGGGGTATTACACGCGGATTGACGGAAAAGTCGTGCGAATGATCCGCGAGGAATCGCCCCCCTTCTTCAGCGGTCAGAAGTCGGCCGATGAGGTCGCCAAGCTGATTCAAAACCGGGCGACGACGTATTTGAACGAGTAACAGTTTAAGGGGGAACTCTCATGTACAAACGATTAAAGACATATGCTGTAGTTCTGCTCAGCGCAATGCTATTAAGCCAATCTCTTGCAAACGGCACATACGCAGCGTCGACTGGAGTTTCAGACGCAGCGGTATTCACTCTTGACAAACTTGGCTCTATAGCTTTGAAAAGTAATGTCAACGTGAAGCTAATAGATATGGATATTTTAGAGCAATCGAACGGTAATATACTTATATACACGCTTAGTTATAGCAATGGTAGCACCAATAGTGTAGCTCACGTAGATTATTTCTCAAGGGTTATTACAACTGGGGGATTAGTCATACAAGGCAAACCTGTCACGAGAGATGTTGCCCAAAAAAACATCCCTCCAAAGAGTACCCAAAATGTAACCTACTACGTGAACATTGGCGAGTCTACAAAATTAAGCGGCACTAAAGTGACCCTATTTAAGTGGGATTTCAGTAGCCGGGATTATCAGAAAAAGCTAGGTGAATTCGCCATTCCAGCAAGTTATTCAGTTGTCGTTCCTCAGGGCCAGAGCAAGAAGCTCATGATGGATAATCTACCAGTAAACATCAAAGCGGAAAGTCTACAAAGGCTTAATAGGAATGGAAAAGCCTATATGAGAGTTGGTGTTAGTTTCACAAATTTAGGTAAAAAAGCACTAAGCAATTCTACTTATATGGCGTATCTGAGATCAGCGGGTGGTTCGGTGTTCGAACTTAAGCATGAGGGTGCTAACACAAGTTTCAATGTACAGTCTCAAGAGAAGAAGACGGTTTTCTATTTAACGGAAGTTCCTTCCTATATGAAGACTGAACAAATGATCTTGCAATTCGCACAAGAAGATGAAGCTTTGAAAATAATGCTACCTGTTAAATCTTTTAAGCTTCCTTCCGTAACAGCTTCTGACTTGGCTGTAGCTAATTATGCTGTGAAAAAGATTTCTATCAAGAATAACACGGTTGAAACGCAATTGAAGAGTGCTTCCGTGTATTCGGAAAATGACTCAGCGAAATGGAATCTTCAATTCCGTTTAAAGAATCTAGGGAATAAACCTGTCACGCTACCTGCATATGAGCTTACGGTTAAAGCTGCTGAAGGATTAAGTATTCCGGTAGATTCAAAAGCACTTGCGAATGTGATATTGAAACCACTTGAAGAAAAGATCGTCAGTCTCAGTGCAGATGTGCCATTAACACTTAATCAAGGTACGTTAAAGCTGGAGTGGACGGAACCCGCTGTTGATGACAAGGTTGTTTTTCCAACTGCGTTGTATAACATTCCATATGCTCTAGAACATAATAATCTGATGGGACAAGAGTATATGGTCGAGAACAGGTACGGGAAGTTCATGGTGAAGCTTGGATCCTATCAGCGGTTGCCTTGGGATGATGGTGATCAAATCGTAACTAATATCAGCATCCGCAACACAGGCTTAACCTCAGTACAGCTACCTTCTTTAAAAGCTATAGTCAAAGCAGGAATGAGTGATCTGAGCAGTACAGCCCAGATCGTGACCACAAATTCGCAAACGTCACTAGCTCCTAATGAAACAGCAGAGATATTTGTGATAGCGAAAGTGCCATATTCTTATAGCTTCAATCAGCTGAAAATTGTACTACAAGATACCTCTGGAGATGAAGTCACGAAGTTTCTCTCCATGTATTCAAACTCGCTAAATAATGTGATCCATACGATTGCTGCAGGTGAATCTCATCATTTGAATTCGTTAGGCAAAAAAGCGGAAGTCCGTGAGCGTCGGACAACCACATATAATTCTAACAAATCTAATTTGATATATACGGAACTGGAAATGATTAGCGAAGAAGCACGCCAGTCGAAACAGGCACAGTTGGTAGCTTATTACAAAACACCTGACAACCAATTTTTCAACGCGATGGTTAGCCAATCGACAACGCTAACAAGCCCAAATGGTAAAAAAATGGTTACCATATGGAGTAAGCTTCCCCAAGGTGTGGATACCTCTCAGCTTGTGCTATATATTGGAGAAGGGGTTGCTGACGGTAAGCTTACGGATTTAGGGGGGACATCCACTGGATTTATCAATAGTGTTAAATTAGCACTTACCCCTACAGCAGTAATCTCACAGAATAATCTAATAAGTGTTGAACTATTCCCTTACAACCTTTCGGTTGAAAATGCTGTGGGTTACATTACTGAAGAGAGGGATACATTAGATATAGCTGTAAATTATAGCTTATCCGAACAAGAAGATTTAGAAGCAGGTGCCTATGAGCATAAGTTAGTCTTAGAGCTTATTGACCCTTACGGACAATCTATGGAGAAGACTTTGGTAATGGGGACTGATTTGCCAATGGGTAAAAATAAGTCATACACAACTTCATTTAATAGTAACCTTTACAATAAATTAAGGGGAGGAAGCTTCCGTATAAATTTATATGATGAATTCCAAGGTCATAGGGTGATGCTAGGGAGTCAATCCTACCCGATAACTTACAAAACATCTGAATCGAAAAAACCTAACGGTAGTGGAAGCACAGGCAATTAAAATAGGGTAAAGAATTTAGTCAAAAGTGTTGGCATAATTGCCAGCACTTTTTTATATACTTATGAACTTTTTATGGAAATTCCTTCAATGTATGTTCTTTACATTGACTGTTCTCAGTCTTTTCGTTAAGATTACCTCTGCGCTTCAATGCCAAAAAGCAAAAAAGCTTAAAAGTGCGGAAGCGTTCGATCATTATTTTATACCCAATACAATGTTAAGGAGCATTATTTTCATGGAACGACAGCTTAGTTTCTCAAAAAGCATGATCATCATCGTTTTTATTTTAGCACTTCTATTTGTATCCATCTTTCTATTGAAAGCGGAGCCGCATCTACCGCTTCTCGTAACTACAATAGGCACGGCCGTCTTACTAGGAATGTTTGGTTTCTCTTGGAAGAAGATCGAATCAGCCATTATTCAAGGGATACAAACGGCCATTATGCCAATTCTTATCCTCATGCTGATTGGAATTCTGATCGCTGTGTGGATGATGAGCGGTACAGTGCCGTCGCTTTTATACTTTGGTATGGATTATATTAATCCGAATTATTTTGCGGTGAGCGCATTATATGTCACGATTATCGTCTCGATGTTCACTGGGAGCTCATTCACAACAGTAAGCACCATCGGCGTTGCTTTAATGGGTATTGCAGTAACTACGGGGATTTCCCCAACTTTGGCTGCTGGAGCGATTATCAGTGGGGCTTGTTTTGGTGATAAAATGTCGCCACTTTCCGATACAACGAATTTTGCACCTGCAGTGGCTGGGATATCCTTGTTTACACACATTCGTAACATGGCATACACTACGGTGCCGGCGCTTGTTATCACCACTCTCTTTTTTCTGTTCGCTCCAAAGGGGAATTCGATCGACTTATCCTCGATTAAAGACATTAAGCTTGCGTTGCAAGATGGATTCCATATTCATTGGTTAACGCTGCTATCTCCGCTAGCTGTCATTGTTTGTTCGATCAAACGGATACCGATCCTGCCTACGTTAGTTGTTGGTATTGTCAGTGGTCTTCTTGTGACGGCTTTGATTCAACAGCAGATTGAAATCGATGTCTGGTTTAGTGTAATGCAGAGCGGATATAACAGTAATATCGCGAATGAAATGGTTGCTTCTATCGTTAACCGCGGAGGAATGCAATCGATGATGTGGTCTGTATCTCTAATCTTAATTGCCTTATCCTTAGGTGGTTTGATTCAGCATTGCGGTGTCATTGAAGCCTTTTTTCGTAAACTCATTCAACCGCTCAAACGTAAAAGCAGCATTGTACTGATGAGCGGAGCGTCATCCATTGCGGTAAATGGCATGACGGGTGAACAGTATCTTTCTATTCTTTTGCCAGGTCAAATGTTCAAAGATGAATATAATCGACGTGGCATTCCAGCGAAGACACTGTCCCGTACGCTAGAAGATTGCGGTACTCTCGTTAATCCATTGATTCCATGGGGTGTCAGTGGTGCTTTCTTCGCAGTGACTCTGGGTGTACCCGTGATAGAATATGCGCCTTATGCAACTTTCTTATGGTTAAGTCCATTCATCACGTTTGCTTACGCGTTGATCCCTAGATTACAAAGGAACTCATTGGGTAAAGATTAAGAAATCTCAAGATAATGGACACCTAATGCATTGATTCAACGTATATAAAGAATACTATGCGTTGAGTCAATGTGATCAAGCTAGTGATCTAAGCTTAAAAAGTGGTCAATTTATCGGAGGTAATAACAGTGAGTCGCAGTAAGTTACAGGATAGAATCAGATTAGCTAATGTCGAGACTAAGCACGCAGAACAATTTAATAATCTATTACGTTATGTATTTCAAGTGACCAATCGTGATCTGCAAATCTTTGGCTGGGAGAATCGTGAAATCACTCAGGCTAAGTTGCCAGTTCTTAAGTATGCTGATGTTGTAGGTTGGTTTGATGGAGACAAGCTCATCTCTCAGTTAGCTGTATACCCATTTCAGGTTAATATTTTTGGGCATATCTATGAGATGGGTGGACTAACGGGTGTTGGAACCTATCCCGAATATGCCAATTTAGGTTTAATGAATAAACTGATGCTTCATGCTTTAACTAAAATGCGGGATCGTAAACAATCGATATCTTATCTTTATCCGTATTCAATCCCTTATTATAGAAGAAAAGGCTGGGAAATCATCACTGATAAAATCTCATTTGAAGTGCCGGATACCCAGTTGCCAAAAATGAGAAATGTCCCAGGAAATGTGGAACGCGTATCTATTGAACATCCAGATATCAAAGTGATTTACGATCAGTTTGCCGTGCAGCATCATGGGGCAATGATTCGTAATGAGTTAGCTTGGGAAGAATATTTGCGCTGGGATTTAGATGATATGACGGTAGGTATTTATTACAATAACAACGATGAACCCATGGGGTACTTGTTGTATTGGGTCGCCGAAGAAATATTTTATATCAAAGAGATGGTATACATTGTTGAAGAGGCTCGAACGGGCTTGTGGAATTTTATTAGTGCGCACTTTTCAATGATTAAGCTGGTTAAAGGGGATATTTATAAAGGAGAACCGTTGTCATTCATATTAGATGATGGGGATATCAAGGAAACGATCGCTCCATACTTTATGGCACGGATTGTAGATGTCCGTTTATTTATCGAACAGTATCCTTTTAAACGACAGGATAAGGACTGTGAGCTTGTCTTTAATCTGAGCGATCCGATGCTGGAATGGAATCGAGGGACATTTTCATTAACTGTAGATAAAGAAGGGAAGGGGACCCTGCGAGAAGGGGGATTAAATCCTTCACTTACGATTGATATTCCTACCTTAACAACCATGTTAATGGGCTATAAGCGGCCAACCTACCTGGCTCGCATCGGGCGTATTCAGACGGATGAAGCCACGATTCATTTGCTGGAAGGACTGATTAGACCAGAGCATCCTTATTTCTCTGATTATTTTTAAAATATGTTAACCTTTGAAGCATACTCTAATGAGTGTGCTTTTTTGCTCTTTTTATAGTAGAATAGTCTCTCAGCAACACAATATGATATGAGGTGTAACAATGGCAATTAATTTTACTAAACCAATGATCACTAAATTACAACAAGAAATTACCGAGCTCGAAAACAAAATCAAGAGCACACAGAACAAAAAAGAAAAATCTAAATTTAAAATTAATCAATTAGAACAGGATATGAAATTTAGCAAGTCTCATACAGATTTGAGCAGTAAAATGTCGCGAATCAAAAAGCTGAATGATGAGATAAAAACCTTAAATCGTATGCAAGCTGATCTGTCAAAAGAATTAACCGCAAAGAAAAACTCGCTAAAGAAACTCCAAGTGAACGAAACCGCACCTGTTACGAATGATCCTTCAAAAGGATAAATTGAATATAGTTATCGCATAAACGCTTACCGTCCTTTATAAGGACGTCGAAGGCGTTTATGTTTGTTTTATCGGCTCATCCGTTTCCCCACGTAACAATGAAATCTCATGCTTATAAGGCGGGTTGACATATTTCTTTTCACCGATGGAGGGGGTCTCTAGGAGCTTGGGAATGGTTGTTAGCTGTGGATGGTGGACTACATATCGAAGCGCCTGAAGGCCGATATATCCATGTCCGATATTTTCGTGCCTGTCTTTTCGCGAGCCGATGATATTCTTTGAATCATTTACGTGAATGACTTTTAGGCGCTCTATTCCAATTATGCGATCAAATTGATCCAATATGCCATCAAAATCTTCCTTCACATTATAACCAGCATCGTGGATATGGCAAGTGTCCAGACAAATAGACAGGCGCTCGTTATGAGTAACTCCATCAATGATCGCTGCTAATTCCTCAAATGTAATTCCACATTCACTACCTTTTCCCGCCATGGTCTCTAATGAAACCTGAACATTTCGTTTATCGGACAGCACTTCGTTCAAGCCTTCTACAATTTGAGAAATTCCGGCCTGTGGACCCGCACCCACATGGGAACCGGGATGCAGGACAATTTGTGTAGAGCCTAAAGCTTCCGTTCTAATAATCTCTGATTGAAGAAACTCAATACTATGTTCAAAGACCTGAGCGGATAGCGTATTCCCTAAGTTAACAATAAATGGAGCATGTACAACGATATTTGAAATGCCGTTATCTCTCATGTGAGCTTGTCCAGCTTCAATATTCAAAGCTTCAATGGGCTTACGGCGAGTATTATGAGGAGCTCCGGTATATATTAGGAAGGTGGTCGCTCCATAAGATGCTGCCTCTTCACTAGCTCGAAGGAGCATCTTTGGTCCAGTCATGGATACATGTGACCCTAGGAGTAAAGACATCTGATTAAACACATCCATTCCTCATTGAAAGAGCTACATTTTTAGTCACTATAGGTCTAATAATATTTGTAAAAGGAACGGATTATATGTATACCAGCGTAGGTAAAGGTTGTCTCGTCCGACTATCTTCTAGGGAGATAACCTTTACCATCAAAAAATGATCGCTATTCAGCAGCGTTAATTGTCTCGCCTTGGATCGGCGTAAGTCCTTTCTCCCACCTAACAGGGATAGAACGAGAGTTGAATAAATCTACGCCATCTGAGATCTGAAAATGTAAATGGGGCTCACTAGTGTTGCCTGAGTTACCTGTCAGCCCAATAATATCGCCTTTTTTGACTTTATCGCCTGGCTTAACTGTAATTGAACCTTCTTTGAGATGAGCTAGATGACTGTATTCACCTCCGTGATCAATGACCACGTTATTGCCAGTTGCTTGGTTTGGATTCATGACACCGACGGGTTCATTATCTTTAATATCATTCACGACCGACACGATTGTGCCATTCGCAGGGGCGAGAATATTTTCCCCAAAGGCATAATAGCTTTTGTTTTTTAGCGGATCTCCTTTATAAGAATAGTTATCCTTGGCTTGGATGAAATCATAAGCGTAACGCTGAATTTCTACTTCATAGTGATAATTCACAAGCACATTCGCTCCGCCCCAAAATACAAACCAGTCGCCTTCGAAAGGCAACGCGTATTCCTGCTTGCTAAGTTTCGAGTCGGTTTCAGGGGAGGATGTCAGTTCTTGAATCTGGATTAATGAAATGGTTCCATCCGGATCAAACATTCCGATAAGCCCCTTATTACCTGCATCACTCACCCAAGTACGTCGATCAAATCCATTAAGCTGCATATCAGAAGCTTTATTCAGTGTCTGGATATCCTTAGTGAATTCCTTAGCGGTCTCAGCTAATTCAGTTTCACTAACCTCATCTTTCAAAGGCTGACTAAAGTGGGCGTACATTTCTTTATAGTTCCCTTTAAGCAGAAAATTTGGCAGATCATCTGGAAGGAACATTGTTTCGTTTGATTCTACAGCTGAACTGGATGTCTGCTCCACTTTCGCATTATTGTTCATATCCGTTTTTCCTCCTCCACAAGCTGTTAATAGCAAGGTAAGTGATCCTATTGCCAAAACTGTTTTTGCGGACATTCCCGGTATGCAGATAATTTTTTTAGAGCTTTTTTTCAAGAATATCGCCTCCCAATAGTCAAATTATAGCAAATGAGTCTTAGCTCTTCTGAAACACAGTATTAATACGATCTTAATTTTGGGGGTAGTAGACGAATACGAATTAAGCTTCTGTTAAGGTAAGGGCAATTGATAGCGTCAAGAATCATGCTATGATGATAAAAACAAGGGCTATTTGGAAAGGGAATTTTACAATGAATGAAGCATGGATTTTACTTGTAGATGATGAGCAATCGCTTTTGGAGATTATGGAGACTGTACTACGCAAGGAAGGTTATTTGAATATTGATACTGTGGTGACGGGTGAAGAAGCGATAAGCGCTTGCGAAGCCAAAAAATATGATTTGATTGTATTGGATGTGATGTTGCCAGGACGCAGTGGAATTGAAATCTGTCCTTTTATCCGGCAGACGACGGACGCACCTATCCTGTTTCTTACGGCACGAACCTCTGATTTTGATAAGCTGACCGGATTTGCTATAGGTGGAGATGATTATATTACTAAACCCTTTAATCCACTTGAAGTTGTCGCTCGAATAAGAGCACAATTGCGGCGATACTTAAGTTCACCTGCTCCATCAGGTACTGATAAGATCACAGCAACAGTTCACAGCAAATCTGCGAACGTTTACGATTACGGGAGATTTAAACTGGATGAGACGGCAGGGGAGCTGCTGGTTGAGGGTGAGTCGGTCTCTTGTCCGGCACTTGTATTCCAATTGCTGCTGTTCTTATGTAAACATCCCAATCAAATATTCAGCAAAAGTGAATTATATGAAAAGGTTTGGGGAGAAGAAGCCTTAAGTGATGATAATACGGTCATGGTGCATATTCACCGTATAAGAGAGCGTATAGAAGCAGACCCATCCGATCCGAAATTTATTGTTAATGTTAGAGGTCTTGGGTACAAACTGGTTAAAGTAGAACGTCAAGAGTTGTCAGGGCCATGAATATTAAGCGCCGGTTAACGTTAAAGTTTGTTCTACAGCTCGCAATTACGGGCATGGTAGTTCTCGCTATTTCTGCCATAACATTTACTTGGATTTTGCTGCGGTTTCTTGATATTAGTCTCTCGCGTGATTTTGCCAATGTGGGTCTTGAACAATTGGTAGAATCTTCTAAGATTGATGAGGATGGCATTCATTTTTCTCCGAGTTTACTGGAGCAAGTAAAGAAAAATAAAGGCTGGCTACAAAGTCTAAATGAAGATGGGCAAGTTGAGAGTGCCTATAATACACCTAAAGATGTACCCATTCAATATGGTCCTGGCGAAGTAGTTGCTTATTGGACGGGCACTCAGCCGTTTCCTTATAATCTGGCACTATGGATTCAAGAAAAGGATGGTAAACAGCTCGCACTGGTGTATGGTGCGCCTAATGTATTAGGTCCACTATTAAAGAAAGTGAGTGCGGGGACATTCGCTGTTGCGAAAGGGGAGCCAGTACTTCCTGATGAACTTGAAAAAGAAATTAAATCGGCCCAAGCTTTTGTTCAACTTATAGATTCATCAGGCAATGAAGTGGTTTCTTATAATAGACCTAATATGATACCTACTCAGTACTCCGTGCAAGAGCTTGCACTTCGCACCTTGTACAGTGAACGATATGGGTATCATGTTCTTTCTTCTTTTGATAAGGAGTCAGGTCGTACTTGGATCGTGGGAGAACCCAATATCAAAGGGACAGATCCAGGCAAAAAAATGTGGGTACCTGAAGAAGTTAAAGTCGTGATCATCGGTTCATTTGCCATGCTTATCGCTTTATTGATCGCGTTTGTGTTGCTCTCCTTATGGCAAGCACATCGTTTTGGTGCGCCAATGCTGCATATGCTCGTGTGGCTTGATTCCATCGGAAATGCCATTTATACAGAGCCAACGGATCGTAAAGGACTTCGTCGCAGTCGAACACCCGCCTTAAAATGGAGGAGAAGATACCGTGTTTTTGCTGATGTGATGGTTTCAATTGAGAAACTATCAGCAGCCTTGAAGAGAGATCAAGTACTGCGGGAAGAGACGGAGAGCTTACGCGAGGAATGGATCGCCGGTGTTACTCATGATTTGAAAACCCCATTATCTTCTATCACAGGATATGCTCATTTACTGGCCGAGCCAAAATACGATTGGTCTAAAGAGGAAGTCCGTAAATTTACAACGACTATGCTAGATAAATCGGCCCATATGGACATGCTGATCAGTGATCTTGCAATGACCTATCGTCTAAAGTCAGGAATTAAACCACCTGAGACGATGGAAGTTGAATTGAACACTTGGCTGCAACAAGCTCTGGAGCAAGCTGCTGCCAATCCTGCCTATGGGAAGCAGCGAATAGAATTTCTTCCTGCACAAACCGAAGTTAGAGCTAAATTGTATACGCCATGGCTAGAGAGGGTTGTCAACAATTTAACTGCGAATGCGCTGCTCCACAACCCACCAGATACGAAGTTGACCGTTTCACTTATTCATAAAGATAGGGAGACCGGATTTATAATTCAATTTGCTGATGACGGCGATGGAATGGATGAAGAAACAATGATTCGGCTATTTGAACGATATTATCGAGGAACGGATACAGCGTCTACCTCCAACGGTTCTGGGCTCGGTATGGCCATTTCTAAAGGGTTGATCGAATGTATGGGTGGCCAGATTACTGTCGAGAGTCACGTAGGTAAAGGAACGGTTATTAAGTTAATATGGAGCTGATATCTTCATTCAAGCCCTCACTGTATTCCAACCGGATACGGCGAGGGTTGTTTGTATTTATTAGGACGAGTCAAGGCTATAAAAAATAAAGGAGTTGACATCTTTTTTAGATGTAACTACAATAGTTACAGGTGGACGATTATTAAGAGGATGAAATTCATCCTAATTTGAGGAGGATTTTAAAATGAAAATTGCTATAACAGGAGCAACAGGTCAATTCGGATCATTGGTGATAGAGTCTCTACTGAAAACTGTACCCGCAGGGGACCTTGTAGTTAGTGTCCGGAATCCAGATAAAGCAAGTGATCTTAAAGCGCGTGGTGTGGAAGTCCGTCATGGTGACTTTGATAAGCCGGAAACATTGGATCTAGCGTTTGCCGGTGTGGATCGACTGCTAATTGTATCTTCAGATGGAGATAACGAGACTCGGATTCGCCAACATAAGGCAGCTATTGATGCAGCCGCTAAAGCTGGTGTTGGATTCATTGCCTATACAAGCGTAGGACATGCAGAGAAGAGTGAGCTGTTCCTTGCTGAAGTACACCGTGTAACCGAGGAAGCCATTCGAGCTACCGGAATTCCTTACAGTTTCCTTCGCAACAACTGGTACATGGAGAACGAGATTGGATCTATCCAAGGCGCCGTAGCAGGTGCCCCATGGGTAACTTCTGCTGGTAGTGGTAAAGTTGGCTGGGCAACACGAGGAGATTATGCAGAAGCTGCTGCTAATGTTCTAGCTGGGGAAGGACATGAGAATTCTGTCTATGAATTATCTGGTAAGCCTTTAACACAAGAAGAATTGACTGGAATTATAAGTGGCGTAATTGGTAAAGAAATTAAAGTGCTGCAAGTTGACGACGAAGCTTATGCGAAAATTATGGCTGAGGTTGGTGTACCAGAAGCTGCTCTGCCATTCGTAGTTGCGATTCAACGTGGTATTCGCGAAGGATGGCTGGATATTGAAAGTGGCGATCTAGAGAAAGTACTGAATCGTCCAGTCACTCCGTTAGCGGATGTTATCAGTGATCTTGTAAATAGTCTGCAAGCTTAAATAATATATCAAGATTCAAGGCTTCTTCTCGGTGAATAACCAGAAGGAGCCTTTTTTTGTGCATCTTTAACATCATTGATAAAGGTTTCGTGAAGTAATAATAATGATATAATAGGAAACATATGTGAACTATTGGTGTAATGAAAATGATTGAATTGAAGAGAAGGGGATGAATATCAATGAGGACAAAAATTTGGATGGCTTCTGGTGCAGTAGTTGTAGTTGCTTTAGGGGCAGTTTTATTTGTGGGGGGAAATGATAAAAAATCACCTGCAGCAACCGATACATCTAACGTTAAACAATTAGTGCAGGAATATAGTTCAAGCAGCATGAAAGACTTCTCTGCTTCCATCACTTCAGAGCAGCTTATTGTGACCGACAGCAACAATCAATCAACCAAATATGACTTACCCAAAGATGAGTTTTTTGTTTCCATCGCACCATATGTTAAGAATACACACCCGTGTGCAACACATAGCTTGACTGGATGCCAAGGGGAATTAACAGAACAAGCGTTTAATGTATATGTCGAGGACACTGCGGGCAACGTGATTGTGGATCAAACTATGAAGTCCCAATCTAACGGATTCATTGATCTTTGGTTACCTCGTGATAAGAAATATAATGTAACGATTGAACAGGATGGTGTAAAAGCGAAATCCGCACTTTCCACTTTTAAGAGTGATAATACATGTGTAACGACCATGCAATTAGCAGAGAGTATCTAAGCATCAAAGACAGCGAAGTCACTACTTCCTCTGAAAAAGGTAAAGATTAATTATAGTTATTTTCCATCTCCTGGAAGTGGTAAAATCTGATGGGTATCAAGAATCGAGCTTTTATAGGGAGTGTTGTTATGCTTAGTTTTAAGAATACAACATTGGAATTATCTAATAGTGGGATTGATACAGTTGTTCTATCAGTAATCCTTGAAGAAGGGTATCGTCGAAAAACTTAAGGCTGATTCTCTATGATAAACTTTAGTTGGTACTTCATTTTTGAGAGGAGATAGAGGAATGGATAAAGATCTGATCATCGGGGATGTTTTGCAGGAGTTAGCTGGTACGCGTCGTATGCTGGAGAAGCTGACGCTGGAGCATATGACATGGAAACCACACGAAAAGTCAATGAGTCTCGGTGGGCTATCCACACATCTCGTCAATCTGCTAAACTGGCAATCAGCCATTCTTCTTCACTCGGAGTTTGATTTGGCATCTGTGCCATATCGACGAGAAGCGCTGGAGAGCCCCGCCGCGGTTCTGCAAGAGTTCGATATGAGCGCTCGCAAGATTGAAGAATTAATTTCTGAAAGCAATGTGGAGACGCTTGGTGCGGAGTGGACACTGCGTAATGGCACAGCGGTTATACGCCGTCAGACACGGGCAATCGCGCTTCGTACCATCGGCTTGAATCACATGATTCATCACCGGGCACAGCTTGGGGTATATTTCCGACTTCTAAATATACCAGTGCCGGGCCTTTACGGACCCTCTGCAGATGAATTAGCGAACGCCTAATAAATGAATTTCTTAATGAGTTAAGGATCGGAAAGTTGAAAAAAACGAATCGGCATGATAACATGAATACAAATTAATGATCGGAGTTGAAAAGTATAGTGTAGTAATTACTCTTGCGACCTATGATGAATAAAACAACAAAAACGGTTTTTTTCGTTTGTTTTATTTTTTGTATGCAAGAAAGTTACTACTTCTTTTCACTCGAACAATATATCCTTATCTAACTCCACTTGGGGCTAGGTTTGCTGTATTTATTTGAGTCACAAGAAAGTAACTTTCTTGTGGCTTTTATTTTTTTAATACAGGAGGATATTTATATGTCATTAATAAATGTTACAAATCTAACCTTTGCCTACGAGGGCAGCTACGATAATATTTTTGAGAATGTTAACTTTCAAATCGATACGGATTGGAAATTAGGATTTACCGGAAGAAACGGTAGAGGAAAGACCACCTTTCTGAGTTTATTACTCGGAAAATATGAATACAGCGGAAATATTTCTGCCCATGTCACTTTTGAATATTTTCCTTTTCAGGTGGATAACAAGGAGCTTAATACCATTGATGTGATCAGCGAGATTTTTCCGGATTATATTCATTGGAAATTAATGCGTGAACTTTCATTATTAAAGGTTTCTGAAGATGTGTTATATCGGCCCTTTGACTCATTGTCTAACGGAGAGCAGACGAAAGTGCTGTTAGCCACTCTCTTCATTAAGGAAAATAGCTTCCTATTGATCGATGAACCTACCAATCATTTAGACATGACGGCAAGAAAGCTGGTCAGTGATTATCTCAATACGAAAAGTGGATATATTCTGGTCTCTCATGATAGATCTTTTCTTGATAATTGTGTAGACCATATTTTGTCTATAAATAAGACGAATATAGAAATTCAAAAAGGCAATTTTTCAAGCTGGTGGGAGAATAAAGTCAGACAAGATAACTTTGAGCTGGCAGAGGACGAGAAACTCAGAAGAGATATTAAACGCCTATCTGCTTCTTCTAAACGGACAGGCAACTGGTCACATGAAGTGGAAAAAACAAAAAACGGAACGAGAAATTCCGGCTCAAAGGTCGATAAAGGCTACATTGGACACAAGGCCGCTAAAATGATGAAACGCTCTAAAGCCATTGAGCAAAGACAAAATTCTGCGATCAACGAAAAGTCTAAGCTTCTTAAAAATATCGAAAATTCTGAGAATCTAGAGATTACACAGCTTGACTATCATAAACGTCAACTTGCTGAGCTAGACAATATTTCGATTTTTTACGGTGAAAAAAAGGTTTGTTCAGACGTAAGCTTCACAATCGAGCAGGGTGAGCGTATTGCTCTGTCGGGTAAAAACGGCTCAGGTAAATCAAGTATCATCAAATTGATGTGTGGTGAGGATATAGATTTCACAGGCACTCTCACAAAGGATAATCAGCTTATCATTTCCTACGTATCCCAAGACACTTCTAATCTTCAGGGGAATTTAACGGATTATGCCAGAGACAACGGAATTGATGAAAGTCTGTTTAAATCTATTCTACGAAAGCTTGATTTTTCTAGAATCCAATTTGATAAAGACATATCCACTTACAGTGGTGGTCAAAAGAAAAAAGTACTGATTGCCAAAAGTCTTAGTGAGAAAGCTCATTTGTACATTTGGGATGAACCGCTTAATTTTATTGATGTCATTTCACGTATGCAAATTGAAGAGCTGTTGCTTGAATACACGCCAACTCTTGTTTTTGTGGAGCATGATCGGGAATTTTGCAACAATGTTGCTACGAAGATCGTTGAACTCCACTAAGAACTCTTTCCAAAGATAGTTAATCTCAAAACCACTAGACCAATATTATTATATTAATAAAGTTAATTATTATATATATTCCAGTTTTCCAATGTACTATAATGATATAGATGCATTGTTAGCATGTTGTTAAAGGAATGAAGATTTCAAGAAACAACCTATAGAATTGAACAACAGGAGGAAATAAGTTGAGCACACAGAATGTGGGAATTCCATTAGAAGGTTTTGCAGAATTTAGCCGGACAGTAGCCGCTGAAGGTGCAGTGCTGGTGAAGAATGATAATCAGGTACTTCCGCTTGGCGAAGGCGATAATGTTGCGATTTTTGGCAGATCCCAAGTGAATTATTATCGTAGTGGTACAGGTTCCGGCGGTAGTGTCCATGTTACTTATACGACCAATTTATTGGATGGTCTTCGCACTAAGAAGAACTTTACAGTTAACGAAGAGCTGGCTGCTGTCTATGAAAAGTGGATTGAACAGAATCCATTTGATAATGGTGGAGGCGCATGGGCTGCAGAACCTTGGCATCAGAAGGAAATGTCTTTGAACGATGTATTGGTATCCGAGGCTAGAATCAAATCCAACAAGGCTGTCATTGTAATCGGACGTACAGCAGGAGAAGATCAGGATAATGCCGACGCTCCGGGTAGTTATCAACTAACGAATGATGAAAAGGCAATGCTGAAGCATGTAACTACATATTTTGAGCAAACAATCGTTGTCCTGAATGTCTCCAACATTATTGATATGAACTGGATGAACGATGAAAGCTATAAATATCCGATTTCAACTGTGATTTATTCATGGCAAGGTGGTATGGAAGGCGGAAATGCGATTGCAGATGTGCTGTCTGGAGAGGTAACTCCAAGTGGTAAACTGACGGATACAATCGCTTATTCCATCAATGATTACCCATCAACACAAAATTACGGCAATGAATTTACGAACTTGTATCAGGAAGATATCTATGTAGGATATCGTTATTTCGAGACATTTTGCCCAGATAAGGTTCAATTTGAATTTGGTTATGGTTTATCTTATACAACTTTTAGTATCGAGCCAGAAGAAGCCAAGTTGATTACCAAAGAAGGCGAGTCTTTCATTGAAATCGGCGTAACCGTTACCAATACAGGAACTTCCTTTGCTGGTAAAGAGGTTGTTCAGGTCTATTATGAAGCTCCACAAGGTAAGCTTGGTAAACCAGCTAAAGCTCTGGTGTCATTCGGTAAGACGAAAGTTCTTGAACCGGGTGAAGCGCAGCGCCTTACCGTAAGTTTCTCAGCTCATTCTATGGCTTCTTATGATGACGCAGGCGTAACAGGACATGCTTCTGCCTATGTTCTCGAAGAAGGTACGTACCGCTTATATGTGGGAACTAGTGTTAAACAAGTGGTGGCAGTCGGTGTTGAGGGTAAAGACGGCTATGTCGTTGAAGCTCTTCAAGTTGTGGAGCAATTGCAAGAAGCTCTCGCGCCTACAGAAAGCTTTACGAGAATGATGCCAGGCGCTCAGAAGGCGGACGGTTCGTACGAGATTGTTTATGTTGAAGTTCCTAAACGTAAGATTTCGTTGGCTGAGCGAATTGAAACTAATCTTCCAGAGACGATCTCACAAACAGGTAATAAAGGATATAAATTAAGAGACGTATATGAACAGAAGGTTAGTATGGAAGCTTTTATTGCCCAGCTCAGCGATGAGGATTTGGCTGCAATTGTACGGGGCGAAGGCATGAGCAGTCCATTAGTTACACCAGGCACAGCCTCTGCATTTGGAGGCGTAAGTGACAGTTTATTTAATCTCGGAATTCCGGTTGCAGCTACAGCTGATGGTCCTTCAGGGATTCGTATGGATAGCGGTGCTAAGGCGACTCAAGTTGCCATCGGAACACTTCTTGCAGCTACATGGAATGCGGATTTGGTAGAAGAGCTTTATGTTCTGGAAGGACAAGAATTGTTAAGAAATAACGTTGATTCCTTGCTTGGACCTGGCCTTAATATCCGACGCAGTCCGCTTAATGGGCGTAACTTTGAGTATTTTTCAGAAGATCCGTTGATCTCTGGGGTGTTTGCTGCTGCATGTACTCGCGGTATTCTGAAAGGCGGCTCTACCGCTACGATGAAGCATTTCGCTTGTAATAATCAGGAGAAGCACCGCAGTAAAGTAAACGCCGTGGTGTCTGAACGTGCGCTTCGCGAGATTTATTTAAAAGGTTTTGAAATCGCGGTGAAGCAGGGCGGTTCGAATTCTATCATGACTTCCTATAATCCAGTTAACGGACATTGGGCGGCTTCTAATTATGATTTGAACACCACGATCCTTCGCGGGGAGTGGGGCTTTAAAGGGATCGTAATGACAGACTGGTGGGCGATCATGAATGATGTCGTTAATGGCGGACCAGCAGATCGTAAATTTACAAATTGGATGGTTCGTGCACAAAACGACCTCTATATGGTTGTACCTAACTATGGTGCAGAAATTAACGGATGGAATGATAACACCATTGAGTCCTTGGAAAATGGTACGTTAACCCGTGGAGAGCTGCAACGTTCTGCTAAAAACATTTGTGAGTTTATCATGAATGCACCTGTATTCTCGAGAAAACAGGAAATTGTAGAAACAGTGGAGTCCTTCAAAGCTAATCCTTCACTTTCTGGAGAACAAGCTCAATCGTTATCTCAGAATCCACAGGTTAAACCTGTCGTAGAAGGATCGACTAGCTTTAAAGTAGAACAGGCTGGTCAATACCGTATCCTGGTGCATATCATGTCAACCGAACCTGAGCTGGCTCAAAGTGCGTGCAATGTATCAGTGAATGATCAATTGATGACAACCATTCAAACAAATGGTACTGAAGGTCAGTGGATCAGACAAAAGCTTGTGAAAGTTGAACTCGAAGCAGGTCTTTATGATATGAAATTGGAGTTCATCAAACCAGGTTTGCAGATCGATTGGATTGAATTCAATAAAATCGACTAGGTGTCATGCGTTAATGTTAGACAGATTGTTAATATTAATCATTCCTAAAAACCGCGATATTTTTCGCGGTTTTTTTGTTGTACTTATTGTTGCGGGCGATCATATATATCATCAACTCCTTTATCGGATACTAAAATATGAGAAAATTGCCCGGTATACCAACTATGGTGTGTCGGGCTTTTTGCAGATTATATACTTTACAAATACTTGTCTGCATGTACTTGTGTTTGTTCGAATAAGTTAGAAAGTAGGACCAGGACAAACCATAGGTGGAGATGCGTAGAAATGGGGATGCGTAAACAAAGCTTTATTCGTGGCACGTTCATTTTAACCGTGTCGTCATTTTTCACAAAAGGGCTCGGATTTTTGAATGGCGTTCTACTGGCACGTTTCTTAGGAGCCGAGGGGGTAGGGCTGCTTATGATTGCTCATCCACTGCTACCCTTGTTTATTACATTGACAGAGCTGGGGCTTCCTGTTGCGATTTCAAAGCTTGTGTCGGAAGCTGAGGTTAAGCAGGATGAAGCGCGAGTAAAGCGAATTCTCAAAGTATCTTTAAGTATTACGGGTACGTTGAGTATTATACTAACTTTAGTGGCTCTATTTGGCTCCAAATGGATCGCGTCGGTTTTTTTAGCCGATCAGCGGGCGTATTATGCTATGGTCGCTATTACGCCGATCATTCCAATTATTGCGATGTCAGCTGTACTGAAAGGTTATTTTCGTGGAAAACAGAACATGAACCCGCTGGCCTTTTCCGATATTATTGAGAACTTGGCGCAAATCATTGTCATTATCGGTGTTGTCAACGTTTTGCTGCCTTATGGGATTGCTTATGCAGCTGCGGGCGCTATGGCGGCTTCCGTGATCGGCGAAGGTTTTGGTTTACTCTATTTGTTTGCTGTCTTCAAATGGGCAAATCGAGGGAAGATCAAACCCGCCCCACCGCCTAATTCAAGTTTTTCACCCAAAGGAGACAGTACGTTGAGAGATCTGCTGCGCATCGGCTTACCGATGACAGGCAGCGGTTTTATTCATTCTATCTACCATGCGTTCCTCCCATTGCTGATTACGAAAAGTCTAGTCCTGTTTGGTGTGGGGGTTGAGATGGCGACTAAGCAATTCGGACTTTTAGCGGGATATGCTCTCCCTATGTTGTTTCTCCCCAGCTTCTTCACACAATCGTTGTCCACTGCATTAATTCCGGCGATCAGCGAAGCAAGTGTGAGCAATAACAGCAAGCTCATGCATAGTCGGATGGATATGGCTATGCGATCCGCGCTTATTGTTGGTCTTCCATGTACAATCATTCTGTACTTATGGGCTGTACCATTAACTACTTTGATCTATCATTCGCCAGAAGCGGGCGAGCTGCTAAGGTTGATTGCCCCCTTATTTTTCCTTTATTATTTTGGAGCACCACTGCAAGCGATTCTGCTTGGTTTGGGGAAAGCATCAACCGTCATGTGGAACCATATTCTTACGAATATCTTTGAAGTGGTTGCGATCTTTGTACTCGGTTCTAATATTGGCATTGAAGGGGTTGCTATAGGGTTCGGACTGGGGCTTTTGCTGCTGACACTGCTGAATTTTATGTCTGTGGCAGGAACGATTGGATTTTATTTTGACTTTCGTATTGTATTCAAGGTGGGCGCGGGAGGAATTATCATGACGATTTGCGGGATGACGGCTCACGGTATTCTGCAACGAATGGACCTGGGGCAGATCATTGAACTGTCCGGAACGCTAATCGTTTCATTGATCACCTATGCTGCAACATTGCAGGTAACCCATGCTTGGGAACGGTCACCGAAACCACCGACGATTACGCCTGTTTCTTGAAAGGAGATATTTCGGTATCATGCTCCAAAAAGTAAATCGAATAATGTTGTAACCCTCTGTGTAACAGTATGGAGGCGGATGAAGTGTTACGGACAAAAGTATTCAACCCCCGGTTCATAACATCAGAGCAACGATTCTCCAAGAACGGATGATCGCTGCACTGATGTTTTTTACGAATTTTGTTTGAACTGATGAATACATACCGGAGCGGGTTATTGGAAAGGGGAGCTAGATCCAAAAAACGACTACATAAGGTGCGATCTAGCTTTTAGGAGACACCTTGAGAAGTGAAGCAGGACTACGCTAGTTATTACCTAGTATTATCTTTGACCGTATTTTTTTCTAAAATGACTCAGTGTGAGTAACGGCCAGATATAGCGATAACTATGATAATTGGAATAGAAATTACCGGGGAGACCAGCGCCAGTTGGATAAGAAGTTTTCCAATCCTCTTCATGAATAGACATGATTAATCTTTCAATCCCTTTTTCCACCGCTGCTGTTGATTTCGGCTGAATGGTGATGAGTGCGTCAAGCGCCCATGCGGTTTGGGAAGGCGTACTTTCGCCTAATGGTACATACTTCAAAAGCCGATCACTATGACAAGATTCCCCCCAACCCCCATCCGAGTTCTGTATGCTTAGGAGCCAATTCGCTCCTTTTTGCAATGTTTCATGTTCCAGTGGCAGGCCAACGGCCTGCAATCCTGTTAAGGCAGCCCAAGTCCCATAGATGTAACAAACGCCCCATCTTCCGTACCATGAGCCATCTTTCTCCTGATGCTGAATCAGCCATTTCACACCTCGCCCGATGAATTCGTTTCGCGTATCAAGGTCGGCAAAGTTCCCGAGATACTCCAAGGTGCGCCCGGTTAGATCTGCCTCCGAGGGATCAATAGCAGCAGATTTAGCCCCATCGATTGCGAGCCAAGTGAGCATTTCTTTATTGGTGTTTTTTTCAAAAGCTGGCCAGCCACCGTCTTTATTCTGCATCGATAGGACCCAGTTCAGTCCACGATTCCATGACTCTAGATTGGATGGCTGAGTTATTGATAAACTTCGAATGGCTCGTAAAGCAGCGGTCGTATCATCCACATCCGGATTAATCGTATTAGATTCTGAGAAACCCCATCCCCCCGGAGTTGTAACCGGATTATGAATACTCCAATCAGCAGTTTTATGCTGCTGTCTGGTCAGCAGATACGAAGTAGCACGTTGAATCGCGAGATGATGATCGGGAATTTGTGCCTCCTGCAAAGTATAGGCGATTAGAGCCGTATCCCATATCGTAGACGGAGAGTTTTGAATTGTTGTTTTACTTTCAGAACGGCATTGCATCGAGGTAAGCCCATCTAAGGCATTCGTAATCAGAGGATGCTGCTGGTCATAGTCCAGAGCCAGAAGGGCATACACCATAAGAATTGTACTAGTTGCGTAACTGTATAGAGTCCCGTCGGATTCAATCCGCTGGAGAATAAACTGTTCTGCTTTAGTTCGGGCAACTTCGTGAATGTAGCGAGGACTTCCAAGAAGTCTGCTTAGGCCAGTTTGAATAACGTCCTGAAGCTCATGATATCCACGGGAAGCGGGTTCAGCATCTTCAATGCGTGTGTCTATGAGATCAGATAGATCAGGAGCATTCGCTGTTGAGATCGAGAAACGTCGATCAGCCATGATAAGCATAGGCGTGAGATGCACTCTTGAGTAGCCAGAGAACTCAAAATAGTTAATAGGAAAATAAGACGGAAACAACAGAACTTCTAGGGGAATCGAAGAGATCGATAAAGGCCATTTGCTCTGACCAGTAGCTGCGAGAATGACTCTGGTTAGGATGCTAGTTACTTTTCCAATTCCTCCTTTGGATTGAATATAATGCTTTGCGCGCAATATCGGCTCATCTGTCACCTTACTGTACCCAGAATAGAGAAGGGCGTAGTAGGCTTCAACCGAGGTGGATAAGTTACCTTCTTCTTCATCCCTATACAATTGCCAGAATCCAGCGGACTGCTGCTCAGCAAGAATACGATCATGTAGCTGCCTGATCAGGGCTTCATTCTGTACGTTCAAAATCCGAAAGAGAATGATGACATAGGCATCAATAACGATTCCATTCTCAAAACAAAAATGCCAAGATCCATCTTCCTGCTGTTGATCAATCAGGAATGCCGTTAAACGCTCGATCTCATTATCTACTGTGCTCAGTATAGAATTCATTCCTTAGGTACCTCCGAGGTCCTTCATTTTTAGTATTATATGATGGATGAGAGGTTGAAATGAAAAAGGACTGTAAAGTTGCTTTTTGCAACCTCACAGCCCTTGATACTATGTTAGCTAATCAATCAGTTAATTTTCAATCACGATACGGTTCAGCTTAAGATTTACCGGGGCAGCAATCGTGTCACCTACAGGGCATTTGCTTTCTAAAAATTGTACGAATGCTTCGACCTTCTCTGCAGGAGATGGGGTCTTTATGTAGAATGTATAGCGAATATCGGAATAGCCGGGACGGACTTCAGAACGGTTGAAAAATCCATCGAGGTCCAGATCACCTTCAACGTCTACTCTGAAATCTTCAAGCTCTACCTCAAATTTGGAAGCATAAACTCGAGCCACAATAGATTGGCAGGCCCCTAAAGAAGCAAGCAAAGCTTCAACAGGATTCATTCCTGTATCCGTACCCCCAAGATTTTGTGGTTCATCGATGACGAGCTCGAATTGTCTTGCTTTAGTAATGACTTTAACCCCATCTTGTAAATGGGCAGTTGCTTTGAAAGTTTGAACATTTGGCATTTGTCTACACTCCTTCTTCTGGACAACCCAATTATGATTAGATGTTTCGAATTTTGTGTAATTCACAGTATTTTTCTAGGAATTGTTTAGATTATAGTTCTATTCTTTGTACCTTGTCAATACTTGATTAGTATGATTTGGATTCTTACATCTTCATGAGTTGGATTTTGTTAAAAATTATGGGGAGGAGATAAAGTGTCAAATGAAATTGAGCGCTACTTGAACAGTCCTATGGTTAAAATTCTAGGGGGAGCAATAGTGTTAAGAGATGATCGAATAAAAACTAAATGGAAGACTGAAATAAAACCATTTCTTCTTGCACCGAATCCTGTAACGGTGGATCTATACAATATTGTTACTAAAAAAACAACGAAGTCATCCGTCGAAAATCTTAAACCTGTGGTGAATGTTTCTTGGAATGATGCTATTTCTTTCTGTAATCTGCTTTCTCAGAAGGCTGGATTGAAAGAAGCTTATATTAGAAGTGACGATGGAGATCATATTATTTGGGATAGGGAAGCTGGTGGCTATCGACTTCCAACAGAAGCAGAATGGCAATATGCATGTAAAGCAGAAACTACTGGCTATCAATATGGCGAATTAGATAAGATCGCTTGGTACAATGAAAATTCAGATGGTGAACTCCATGTTGTAGGGATGAAAGATCCGAATGCATGGGGGCTTTATGATATGTTAGGGAATGTTTGGGAGTGGTGCTGGGATTTATATGATGAACAAGTGTACGGCTCCTATCGGATTTTTCGAGGAGGCAGCTGGGCCGAAGAGGCCAGGGGCTGTGGAGCAACCTGTCGTCGTCGCAGCCATCCCACATTTTGTGTGGATGATCTTGGATTTCGTCTTGCTCGATCTTTATAGAATGAATTCGTCACCTTAATCAATTCACATAAATTAGACTTACTAAAGGAGGTACTTCTAGAATTAGAAAGTTTGTAGCTATCTCCGTTGTAATTATTACTCTGCTCGTTCTAGGAATGTACGCTGCACTTCAGTTTAAATATAATTCACTTGAGAAAAACTTAAGAGAATATTTGATCACTGTAGAAGGACACTCTGATTCTGATATACTGACAATTAAAGCTAAACTGAGCTCAATGCCGAAGTTCCCTGTATTTGTTAGATTTGCTAATGACCCAGACACTGTTTTTATTTTTACAGACAGAGAAGCATCAGATTGGAAGCAATTAGATCCTAAGGAACCGCAAATATTAAAGAAGGTTAACTATTAGTTGATATAAAGCAATTAAGCCTCGGTCTGAACATGACTAGTTTCTCTTCAAGCTGACCGCACTCTGTGCGGTTTTTTCTTTGTCAAACTGCCCTATGAAAATCATAACTTGACAGCCTCAATTCGTTCGTATACATTTGTATACAAGAGACAACGTATACATATGTATACGAAGTAAAGGAGGAATAACTATGCGAGATGGACATTTCGAAAAACGCGGTCATAGAGAACATGGGGAGCACAAAGACCGTGGAGAGCATAGAGATCGTGAGCACATGGGCAGACATGGGATGGATTCTTTGGATGGTCCCCCAAAGAGTGCTCAAACTTTTCGTCGCGGCAGAGCTCTAGCATTTTTGGAAAAGCTTAATGTGAATAGAGCCACTTTACAGCGGCAGCTGCAAACACCGGAGCTGGATTCGATCAAGCAAGTGATTAGCGGTGAATTGAAGGCAACGGAAGCGATCATTGAAGAGTTTATCCATATTTTTCAGATTCATGAAGTAACGCCGGAAGATAAGACTGTTGGCGAAATTAAAAAAGAGGAGAATGATCAAAAAAATGAAAACCATTGATCTTATAAAAACCCGTAGAAGTATTAAGCAATTTAAGGCGGATTCGATTCATGAGGATGATTTATTGAATTGGCTGGAAGCAGCTAGTTATGCTCCAAACCATCGTATGAACGAACCTTGGGAACTCCTATTTATCGGGCCTGATACTAGAGCTAAATTAAAGCATAAGACGAATTTTGGAAGCGCTCCTGTCGTTCTTGCTATCTTATCTAAACCTGGTGCAACAGCGTTTGAACGTGACGAGAATGTTATGGCTGCCGCTTGTTTTGCACAGAACTTCTTATTAGCTGCACATGAAGTGGGGGTTGGAGCATATTGGGCTTCTTTAGGTGCTTTACCTCATAATCGTGAAATTCTAGGTGTCCCGCAAGATTACGATGTGATTGGACTATTTGGTATTGGATATCCGGAGGAAGTTCCAAATGCTAAACCAAGAACACCGATGAAATCAAAAATCACATATTTATCTTAAAAGGTGATGGAATGTGGAAACTTAAGAGTTACTTAAGGCCATATTGGGTGTGGTCTGTGTTAGCACCACTTATGATGATGCTCGAAGTGTTTATGGATTTGCTTCAACCTACACTAATGGCGAGCATTGTGGATCATGGGATTATGACGAAAGATTTATCACATATTTATTCTACGGGATTGACCATGGTTGGAGTAGCATTTGTCGGTCTAATTGGTGGGGTGGGCTGCACCGTTTTTTCGAGCATCGCCTCACAAAATTTCGGGAATGATTTACGGATTAACCTGTTTGAACATATTCAGAAATTCTCAAACAAGAATCTGGACCAATTGAAGACGGGCTCGTTGATTACTCGTTTAACAAATGATGTGGTGCAGCTACAAACCTTTGTTCAGATGATTTTGCGAAATATTCGCTCTCCACTACTATTAATCGGTAGCTTGATAATGGCCATTCGTATTAGTCCTTCGCTGACCCTCATCCTTGTCGTTGCTGTGCCATTGCTGGTTGCAATATTATATGGGTTGATTCGACTTTCTTTCCCTTTGTTTGAGAAAATGCAGGTCAAATTAGACGGCGTCAACACAGTATTACAGGAAAATTTATCGGGTATCCGTGTAGTCAAAGCCTTCGTCCGTGCTAAGCATGAACAGAAACGATTTAATACAGCTAATAAGGATTACACAGAAACTGCGATAAAAGCGGTGCGATTAATGTCGTTAAATATGCCGCTCATGATGCTTGTGCTCAATGTCAGTATCGTAGCTGTTCTTTGGTTTGGTGGGCTTCAGAGCTGGAACGGCTCGCTGCCGGTCGGTCAGCTAATTGCCTTCATTAACTATATCACCCAATTGTTGATGTCTATGCTGATGTTGAGCAATATGCTCACATTCTTCTCGCGTGCAAAGGTCTCCGCAGATCGGGAGAATGAAGTGTTTTCTACGATCAGCGAGATTACAGACGTAACCGAAGCTAAAAAAGATACGATACTAAACGGTCGAATTGTATTTGACAACGTTTCCTTTGCCTATGATCCTGCGGATGAGAACCTCGTGTTAGATGGCATCCATTTCACTGCTGAGCCAGGTGAAACTGTAGCCATCCTTGGAGCTACAGGCGCCGGTAAATCAACCTTGGTGAGCCTCATTCCACGCCTTTACGATGTATCTTCTGGATCAATCACAATTGATGGTTCCGACACTCGGCAAATTTCTTTGGAACATTTACGTCGCAAGATCGGTTACGTTATGCAGCAAGCCATTCTGTTCAGCGGAACAATCCGTGATAATATCCGATATGGCAGACCAGAGGCTACGGATGAAGAAGTGGAACAATCAGCAAAAGCTGCTGAAGCGCACCATTTTATTTTAGAGCTACCACAGGGTTATGATACAGTGCTTGGCCAACGAGGCATCAACTTGTCCGGTGGGCAGAAGCAACGGCTTTCGATTGCAAGGGCATTGTTAATTCAGCCAACAATTCTCATCATGGATGACAGTACGAGCGCGCTCGATGCGGCGACAGAGTCGCGAATTCGGCAAATGTTAAAAAAACGGCTGAGTAGCAGCACTAATATAATGATTGCTCAGCGTGTCACATCAGTGATTGACGCGGACCGCATTTTAATTCTAGAAAACGGCCGAATTGCTGTACAAGGTACACATGATGGTCTAATGAGTAGCAGTGAAATTTATCGAGACATCTGGAAATCACAGATGAAAGGGGAGGAGGTTCCTTATGTCAAAGCATGATAACGGCATGAACACCCCTCCTATCACTAGACCAGGCGGATTCGGACCAGGAATAGGACCGGGATCTGGCCCCGGACGCGGCGGCGCTATGCCAATCGTGCGCGCCAAAAATCAAGCGAGCACGCTTAAACGCATCTGGACTTATTTGAATCGTCAACGGTTCGGGTTAATCATTGTATATGTATTTACTGTGTTGAATGCACTTCTTTCATTGATCGGACCATATCTCATCGGTAAAGCGATTGATACTGCGGTTATTCCACACGATTATCAGGGTCTTATTCGGTTTTGCATATTCCTTATTGGCATTTATGGGCTAGGCAGTGTAGTTGCCTGGGTGCAAGCATACGTCATGACATCTGTTTCGCAGAATACTGTTTTTGAGCTGCGCCGTGATCTGTTCAGCAAGTATCAGCAGCTGCCCATTAAATTTTTTGACACTCGGGCTAACGGAGAATTGATGAGCCGGGCAACTAACGATATAGAGAGCGTATCCAGCACACTCAATCAGAGTGTAACCCAATTGTTAAATAGTTTGATTACACTTAGCGGCTCCCTCGTTATTATGTTGATGCTGAACGTTCCGTTGACCGTAGTCTCATTAATCACGATCCCGCTCGTTTTATTGGCTAGTCGAAAAATCATTGGTTTAAGCCGCACTTATTTTAGAAATCAGCAGCGACATTTAGGTGAACTTGGCGGGTTCATCGAAGAAACCATCAGCGGACAAAAGGTGGTCAAACAATACAGTAGGGAAGAGTCAGAAGTTAAACGATTCCGAAAAATAAGCGGAGAACTGAATAAGGTCAGCATTAAGGCACAAATCGTATCAGGATTAGTGGGACCCGTGATGAACATGATTAATAACCTTGGATTTGCGATCATTGCCGGGGTTGGGGGCTGGATGGCTTTCCATAACATGGCTACGGTTGGTATAATCGTTAGCTTCCTTACCTATTCCAAACAGTTCGGTAGACCCATTTCTGACCTTGCTAACCAGTACAATTTAATTCAATCTGCAATCGCGGGTGCGGAGCGTGTGTTTGAAGTTTTGGAGATGCCGTCCGAATACGGGGATGAAGAAAGTGATGATCTACCAAGATTAACAGGGGAGGTTGTTTTTCAGGACGTTTCTTTTGCTTACAAAGCGGATTCCCCGATTCTGTCGGGCGTTACGTTTGAAGCAAAACCTGGGGAGAAAATTGCACTCGTTGGACCAACAGGAGCAGGTAAAACAACCATCGTTAACCTGCTGATCCGATTCTATGATTTGAATGGCGGTTCCATACGAATTGATGGTCGTGACATCCGAGAGCTGGATAAAAACGCACTTCGTAGTCAACTAGGGATGGTGCTGCAAGATGCGCATGTATTCTCGGGAACGATTCGTGAGAATATTCGGTTTGGCCGTCTCGATGCAACTGATCAAGAGATTGAGCAAGCGGCTCAGCTAGCCAATGCGGATGCTTTTATCAAAAGATTGCCGCATGGTTACGAGACCCTCCTCAATTCAGAAGGAAGTAATTTGAGTCATGGCCAGCGCCAGCTGTTAACGATTGCTCGCGCAATTTTAGCTGATCCTGCCATATTAATTCTTGACGAAGCAACCAGTAGCGTGGACACACGTACGGAAATGCACATTCAACAAGCAATGGAAAATTTGATGAAGGGTCGAACAAGCTTTGTAATCGCCCACAGGCTTAGTACGATCCAGGACGCCAATCGCATACTCGTGATCCAGGGTGGAGGAATTGCTGAGTATGGAAGTCATGAGGAGCTTCTTGCGATGCAGGGCGCCTACTACGAGTTATACAATACCCAGTTCAATCGAGCGATTTAAAGAAACATTTGTATGGCTTATGAAAAAACACTGACTTGGATCAGTGTTTTTTTGTTAGCGAGGTGAGCACAGACCATCGAATTGACCGCCGAAACGCTACATTGTATGCTACTACAAGATAATGTAAACAAGGAAGTGATTATTTGAGCCATTCCAGCTATGAACAGCTTGAGACCGAAGGCAAACTACCGTTTGATGTTTCTTTACATAGTGTCAGCTTTGTGCCGAATCACTGGCATATGAGTGTGGAGCTGATTTTTGTGCTGTCCGGCAATCTAGAGGTTTCGACCGGAAACCGTCAATATAGGCTTAAAGAAGGGGATATGCTACTCATTAACCAGTGTTACGTACATGAAGTTATTGGATTAGATCAGAATATCATCGCTACCTTTCAAATCCCAACAACCTATCTTAAGCAGCACATCCACAATGTGGAGAAGATCAGCTTTGAATGTTATTCTGCTGAAGTCGGTCCTGAGAAGCAAAATGGCTTAGATAACATGCGTCAGCTCATGGCTGAAATGGTACAGCTGAAGTACAAAGGTGGAGAAGCCTATGAACTGGGGATGGAAGCACGTATGCTTGGGTTATTCTCTGTTTTGGTCAAACAGTTTAAGCTGCCAAATTCCGGCGAAGCGATGAATATAAAATATATGGAACGAATGATGAGCATCATCACTTATATAGATGAACATTATAAAGACCCGGTGTCGCTGCAGACAATCGCGGAACGAGAGTATTTGTCGGTGCCGTATTTGTCCAAATTTTTTAGCGAGAACATTGGGGTCAACTTCCAGACTTACTTAACCAGCATTCGTTTAAAAAATACCGTAGAAGCTCTTTTAAGAGATCAAGAGCATTCGCTTGCTGAGCTGGCACTTGAGCAGGGCTTTCCAAACGCAAAATCTTTTTACGCTGCATTCAAAAGCCGATATCATATTACACCACATGAGTATCGCAAAAAATATCGGCCTCAAACTCATACAAAACAGGAAGATTCTGCATCCGGCTACTTAGCATTTAATCAATCCAACGCACTGGGCATTGTTCGGCAATTCCTCCGGCGTAGTCAGTCGCACCAGCTTGAACCCGTACATGTGGTTGTTCAGCTGTCTGCGAGTATTCCTTTAGACAGGATTCAGCGGCAAATCGAGCATAGCTGGAAAAATATCATTACGATTAGTAAAGCAAATGAAGGACTTCAAAGTGATGTACAAGCTCATTTGAAATATGTACAAGAGCGGTGTCCGTTTCGTTATTTGCGTTTTCATGGAATTTTTGATGATTCAATGATGGTGTACCGGGAGGATCACGAAGGGCAGGCACATTATAATTTTCGCTTTGTAGATCAGTTGTTTGATTTTTTGTTATCGATCGGCTTGAAGCCTTTTATAGAACTGGGGTTTATGCCTTCTGATCTCGCAGCAGACAGCAGTAAACATGTGTTTTATGAAAAGAGTTACGTGAGTCCGCCTAAATCCATGGACCGCTGGTGTGAATTGGTAGATCGGTTTATTCGCCATTGTCTCAATCGGTACGGTCTTGAAGAGGTGGAAAGCTGGAAGTTTGAATTCTGGAACGAACCGGAGTATGGATTGTTCTGGCCTGCGACGGAAGAAGCCTACAACGAATTGTATGCCCGAACGTTCGAGACCCTTAAATCCATCTCTCTGAACCTTCAGATTGGCGCTCCCGGTAGAATTATTACTCTCAACTCCAATGCGTTTTGTGAACAGTTTTTCGCTTTCTGCAAAGAACAGGGGTGTCTTCCAGACTTTATCCCGTTACATTTTTATCCGCATGAGAACATGGATGATCTGCTTAGTAAAAATTGGGAGCCTAAAGAACAATTAAGTGAAAAAGAAATATCTCCACTTACAGTAGAGGGGTTCAACAAAGTGTCCCCAAACCCCGATTATTTGAAGGAATCGCTGGAGCGTGAAATCGGACTGCTCGCTGAGTTGGGACTTAACGGACAAGAGGTATATTTAACCGAATGGAATTCAACGGCATTTCACCGTGAACTGACCAATGACACATTATATAAAGCTGCATATATCGTAAAAAATATCATCGAAAATCTCGACAGCATCAGTGGGTTCGGATATTGGGTACTGAGTGACAATATTGAAGAAACAGCGGCTTCATCCCGGATATTTCATGGTGGGCTTGGACTTATGGCTCAGTATGGAATTCCGAAAGCCGCTATGCATGCCTATGAAATGCTCGCTAAGCTGGGGAATCGGCTAATCGCACACGAAGAGGGTTATATCGTGACAGCTGGAAGAGGTGGTTATCAGATTTTGGCTTATAATTATTGTCATTTTGATGATTTGTACGCGCTTGGTGATACTTCATTCATTACATCTATTAGTCGTTATAGTGGCTTCAAAAACGAGAGGCTTCTTAAAATTGAACTCACATTAACAGGATTACCATCTGGCAGATATAAGCAAGTGAACCATGCGATCAGCAGGGCACATGGCAGCAGCTTTGACAAATGGGTAGAAATGGGGGCTCCACCCGTTCTGACTGAAGAGGACACTGCTTATCTAAAAGCTGCCTCTCTTCCAGGTAGACAGATTCAGCTTCTTGAAGTAGGTGAAGAGCTTTCTGTCGTCATTAGAATGGAACCTCATAGCGTAGAGCTCATTGAGCTGACTCCATTGTTTTGAGAAAATGAGTCAATTTTTAAGCTTCATCTTGATGAATAACATTGAAACGCTTTCATTTAGATTAAAAATGAACCTAAAAGTGTGTAATTGACCACCTCTCCTCCAAGAGGTGGTTTATTTTATAATCAAATTGTAAACGTTTTCTAAAAGGACGAGGAGGAATTACAATGACTGGAGCATCGACTAAAGGGCAGGTTCACACCCCTTTTCGTAGATTGACCTTTGGTATTCTGCTTGGTTACGGCATGATGATGCTGGCACTGATGACACCTGCCACCTTGCTGCTGACCTTTAAAATGATTGAAGTGGATCCGAATGGATATACCTCATCCTATGGACTGGTTGCAGGAATAGGCGCATTCTTTGCGCTTATCGGAAATCCGATTGGCGGTGCACTCAGTGACCGAACCCATCTTTCGTTCGGACGGCGGCGCACGTGGATTATCCTAGGTCCACTAGTTGGTTGTGCTGCACTGGTATGTACTGGTTTCGCCAACGAGCCTTGGCAGATCATGATTAGCTGGGCAGTCGCCCAATTTTTCTTCAATGTAGGGATGGCAGCCTATACAGCGCTCATTCCAGACCAAGTACCTCAGGAGAAACAAGGGACAATCTCGGGATTAATCGGTCTCACTATTCCAATCGCTATGACGGTAGGGATGATCATGATGACAGTGATGACCTCAGTTTCTTCAGAAATTAAGTGGCTTTTGCTAGGTGTAATCGGTATCATAGGTCCACTTCTCAGTACGTTGATTATTAAAGAAGGTAAAGTAGAACTTGTTCCCAAGACACATAATCAAATATCGCTGGGTAAGAAGCTGAGTACGATTTTTCCTAGTCCACGTAAGTTCCCGGAATTCTCTTGGGCTTTCGTATCCAAGTTCCTGATCATGATGGGATATTGTAGCACTTTATACCTCACAGTCATGCTGGTAAACCGGATGGGACTTACGGAAGAGCTGGCCACCGCAAAGGTTGCTACGATTAATATCGTTATGTTAGTAGGTGTTGCAATTACAAGTATCTTCGGTGGGGTGTTGTCAGATAAATTTGGTAAGCAAAAACCATTCCTGATTGTTTCAGGGTTCATCATTGCTATTGGGGTTCTGTTGTTTGCCTTTGTGCCAAGTTATCCGGCCTACATTGCCGGAGCTGCAGTGATCGGATTGGGCTTTGGCTGCTTCTCAGCCGTAGATATGGCACTCGTTGCACGCATTCTTCCAAGTAAAGAGGATTCAGCCAAAGACTTCGGGATTATGAACGTAGCTAATGCCTTGCCACAGTCCATTGTTCCAGCAATCGCTCCTGTGCTGTTAGGCATCGGCAGCTGGACCTTCTTTTACATCTTCCTTGCCGTCTGCACTATACTCGGTATGCTGGCAGTGAAGCTACTTCCAGAAGTGGGAACAGAGAAAAGAGCTAAAACTGCTGAACTAACAGCTGTCGAAGCGCAATCACAAAAAGCCAATCTGGTCTAAGAAAAAACAAACAAGAAAACAGTGGAGGGAAACCATATGAATCAGAGAGAGACTATCAACACTAAAAGCCTTCATACCATTTCTTACGTAAGCAATAAGGGGGGGCCAACCTTGGGTTATTCCCCTGAATCAGGCGTGCAGATTCTCGAACAGGACGGACTGTTCTTCAAAGATCTGAATCGTAATGGCAAGCTGGATAAATATGAGGACTGGCGATTGACGCCACAAGAGCGGGCTGTAGATCTAGCTTCACAAATGAGTATTGAACAAATTGCTGGACTCATGCTGTATAGTCGTCATCAATCCATCCCAGCACTTAGTAGCAGCTGGTTCTCAGGAACATATAACGGTAAATCCTATGAGGAGAGCGGAGCTAAGCCATGGGAGCTTACCGATGAACAATTAGCATTTCTGGCACAGGACCATCTGAGACATATTCTGGTGACCACCGTGGAGAGTCCAGAAATAGCTGCTCTGTGGAACAATCAGGTGCAGGCATTTGCAGAAGGAACAGGCCTTGGGATTCCAGCCAACAACAGCTCCGACCCACGCCATGGCTCAGATTCTAGTTCAGAGTTTAATGCTGGAGCTGGTGGGCAAATCTCCATGTGGCCGGAGACGCTGGGCCTTGCGGCAACCTTCGATCCGAAGATCACCTATCGTTTTGGGCAAGTTGCCTCATGTGAGTATCGTGCACTTGGTCTAGGGACGGCGCTATCGCCGCAAATCGATATTGCTACAGATCCACGATGGTTTCGTTTTAACGGCACTTTTGGCGAGGATTCGAAGTTATCTGCTGACATGGCAAAGGCTTATGTCGACGGCTTCCAGAGCTCGGAAGATGAGCGGGAGGTTAACGAAGGCTGGGGATATGACAGCGTGAACGCTATGGTAAAACACTGGCCTGGCGGTGGTTCCGGGGAAGGCGGAAGGGATGCACATTATGCTTGCGGCAAATATGCTGTCTATCCGGGCGGTAACTTTGATGAACATCTTATTCCTTTTACAGAAGGAGCTTTTAAGCTGGATGGCCCAACCAAGCAGGCTTCAGCGGTCATGCCATACTACACAATTTCTACAGATCAAGATCAGTTGAACGGGGAGAATGTCGGAAATTCTTATAGTTCCTATCTTATTACCGATCTGCTTCGGGGAAAATACGGTTACGATGGCGTTGTGTGCACAGATTGGCTCATTACAGCAGACGAATCAGATAGTAAGGATTCCTTTCTCAGTGGTAAACCTTGGGGCGTAGAGGGGATGTCCGTCGCAGAACGGCATTACAAGCTCTTGATGGCAGGCGTTGACCAATTTGGCGGCAATAATGAGATGGAGCCCGTCCTTGAAGCATACCGAATGGGAGTAGCTGAGCATGGAGAGGAACGGATGCGGAATCGCTTTGAGCGGTCAGCTGTTCGGCTTCTACTTAATATTTTCCGTCTGGGTCTCTTCGAGAACCCGTATTTGAAGCCTGAGGAGAGCGCTCAGATTGTTGGGAATCCTGAGTTTATGCAATCAGGCTATGAAGCACAGCTGAAGTCGATCGTGCTGCTGAAGAACAAAAATCGGGTATTGCCGCTGGCAGCGAAACAAACCGTATATATTCCGAAGCGTTATACTCCAGCAGGAAAGGATTGGTTTGGCAACCCAACGCCGGAAAAGACAGAATATCCGGTAAACCTGGATGTTGTGTCTAAATATTATCATGTGACAGATCAACCGGAAAAAGCAGACTTCGCTCTTGTCTTCATAAGCAGTCCTAAATCAGGAGTAGGCTTTAGTCAGGTAGATTCTGAGCAAGGCGGTAACGGCTATGTGCCCATTAGCTTGCAATATAGACCGTACACTGCGGAAAATGCTCGGGAGCAGAGCTTAGCTGGAGATGCGCGAGATAACGATGTATTTAACCGTTCTTATAAAGGGAAAACCGTTGTTACGCATAATGAGAGCGATCTGGATCGTGTCCTGGAAGCTCGCAAGCTGATGAAAGACAAACCGGTAATTGTGTCGATGTTACTGTCCAATCCTTCGGTTGTTGCCGAATTTGAGGGAGAGGCTGATGCTATACTTGTTAACTTTGGGTTACAGGATCAAGCACTTATGGAGGTGTTAACGGGTGCCGAGGAGCCTTCGGGATTGCTCCCAGTACAAATACCATCAGGTATGCAAACGGTAGAAGAGCAGCTGGAAGATGTGGCACATGACATGGAATGTCATGCAGATTCAGAAGGGAATGTATATGATTTTGCTTTTGGAATGAATTGGAATGGTGTTATAGAGGATGAAAGAACGAAGAATTACCGGAAATAAGGGGCGTCTTTGCTCGCCAGCATCATTGAGAAAAAAGAATAATGATTATCGAAGTATTCCGTCCACTTCAACATGGCCTCGATGAAATCTAATTCTGCTGCCGATTCGCAAAGTACTCTAAGAACTTCTATACGTTACTAAACTTACATTTGCCTTGTCGGAGAGATCCTGTAACAGCCATCTCAGAAAAAAGCGTGATGCGAAAAATGCATCACGCTTTTTTAACTAAATACTAAGTATTTAATCCTGCCAAATGCAAAATCTGCTTCAGACGATCTATATCCACATAGATATCTTCAAATCCCGGAAAACGAATAGCAGGATCTGGCCAGCCTTGACCATACATCATGTAATAATCAAGAGCGTTATGGTTGCTGATCATCCAATACGTTGGAACGACATGCTGTTCATGAACAATTTCAATAACTTGTGTTCCAGATTGACAAAAAGCCAGATTGGCCAGTCCAGCGCCATGTGCTCCCATGATTACCTTTGCCGAAGCGAATAACTGGATTTGCTGGGCAACTGTCCAATCCTCAAGATAAATAGGTTGAATTCTATATTCTTCAAGGCAGCGTATAACTTCCTCTTCATTGACCAAGCGCCTGGTGCTTGCTTTGTTTCGAGAAATATAAATACGCTCAGGTGTAGCGAGTGTTGATTCCCTGTGAGGCAGTAATAATTTACGTAACGTATCCGTGATCCACGGGGGATAGTGGGAGTTCATCATCAAAGAAGGGACAAGTAGCTGATCAGCTTCAATGTAAGTTTCAGGATTTGTCCGGATTACTGAAGACTCTGATATACCAAGCATAGCCCAGGTTTGTTTCACAAATGGTCCATATGGATTTGGATTCATGATGATAGAGGTATAAGGAATTCCACTCGTTATGAGCATCGCCAATCTAGGGAGCACATCATACAACCAGTGGAAATAGTTATGGCTTCCGCAAAACGTCAACACAGCCACGGTTCCTTCTAAATATTGAAGTTTTGGATCATTCCACCGGTGGAACACAGGGTGTTCCTCTGCTTCTAGCATTCTATTTTGAACGGCGTCATATTCCTGTGACAGATCAAAGATCAGCTTTCCCTCCGGAGATAGAACAGCACCAGATTCTCCCCATACCCTTCCACTCGGGATGGTGGCTACGTATCCGCCAAACGGCTGTAAACAATAAGGCGTCAGTGTAGGATGAATACTCGATTCAATGCTTTTAGGAACGGTGTACTCGGCCACCTGACCGAAATCAAACGGAATAACCTGTCCAGCTTCATGGATAGTTCTTTTTTGTCCCCATTCTGTTTCAAGTTCCAAGATGCTCCGGTAATAACCAGAGGGCGCTTCCACGTTCACAGAAAATCTCATCGTTTCACCTCTTTTGACCAAGTAGAACTCCAGAAACATCATTAAGCTATTCTATGGAACAAAGAACCTAACGACACAATTTCTTCTGAAAAGGGCGAGTGAACAGAGTTTGAAGCAGTCAATTTTATAAATAGCTTGACTTGGAGTGAACTCCAAGTGAAATAATAACAGTTATCAGCAAGTGAACCTTACCATCTATTGAAAGAGAGGAATCATTATAAATGGACTATGTGAAACTTGGCAATACTGGGTTAGATGTATCCAGGTTGTGTCTAGGCTGTATGAGTTTTGGGGTAGCAGAACGTTGGATCCATCAGTGGGTACTTGATGAGGAGCAGAGTCGGCTGATCATAAAAAAAGCTCTAGAGCTCGGAATTAATTTTTTTGATACAGCTAATGTGTATTCTGACGGAACGAGTGAGGAGATTCTTGGACGAGCACTCAAGGATTATGCTAATCGAGATGAAATTGTCCTCGCCACTAAAGTCTATAATCGTATGCATGAAGGACCCAATGGTGCTGGGCTTTCCCGAAAAGCAATTATGAGTGAAATTGATAAAAGTCTTAAAAGATTGGGTACGGATTATGTGGATTTGTACCAGATCCATCGCTGGGATTATCACACACCTATCGAAGAAACTATGGAAGCTCTTCATGATGTGGTTAAGGCGGGTAAAGCAAGATATATTGGTGCTTCTGCTATGTATGCTTGGCAATTTCAGAAAGCTTTATATGTAGCGGAGAAAAATGGCTGGATCCGATTTGTATCCATGCAGAATCACCTCAACCTCATTTACCGTGAAGAAGAGCGTGAGATGTTGCCACTTTGTAAGGAAGAAAAAATCGGTGTTATCCCGTATAGTCCGTTGGCTTCTGGTAGATTAACTCGCGACTGGGCAGTATCAACCCATCGTTCTGAGACTGATCAAATCCAAAAATCCAAATATGATGGAACTTCAGCTGCAGATCAATTAGTTGTGGAAAGGGTAGCAGCGATCGCCGAAAAATATGGTGTTCCGCGGATTCATATCGCCCTTGCATGGCTGCTTCAGAAAGAACCAGTTACTGCTCCAATTATTGGTGCTACGAAAATGTCACATATCGAAGATGCTGTAGGAGCATTATCCATTACGTTAACACCTCAAGAAATTACGTTCTTGGAAGAACCCTATACACCGCACCCAATCATTGGTTTTAATTAATACCGAGCACCGGAGGATAACGAAATTATGACCATTACAGAAGTAAGTGAAAAATTTAATCTTACGCCGGATACGCTCCGCTATTATGAACGCATCGGTATTATTCCACGTGTAAATCGCAATAAAAGCGGTAATCGTGACTATTCGGAAGAAGACTGCAGGTGGATTGAACATATCAAATGTATGCGAGGCATTGGTCTTCCAGTTGAAATCTTGATTAAGTATGTTGAGTTGTACAGGCATGGGGAGGAGGCTAATCATGATAGGGTAGAGCTCCTAATTGACCAGCGGAAGCAACTTGTATCTAGATTGGAAGAGATGAATAGAGTATTGGAACGGATGGATGAAAAAATTGAACGAATGTGTAAACAATAAGTCCTCTTTTGAGGACTTATTGTTGTATTAAGGATGTTTTTTTATGATTTTTTCCGATAAGCCTTAGGAGACATACCGTAGGTTTTGGTGAATTGTCGTGTAAAGTAATTGCTATCACTAAACCCGCTTTCATGTGAGATCTGAGTAATACTGAAGTTAGAATGCTTCAACAAGCTGCAAGCCCCTTCCAGACGCAATCGATGGAGATAGGAGATAGGAGTCGTCTGATAGTAAGAGCGAAAGATCCGGTTTAAGTGTCTAACAGATATCCCTGAGTGTGCGGCGATTTGATCCAGCGACAACGCTTCAAGATAACGGTCTTCCATAAAAGAGAGCGACTTCGACAAATGTATTAGATGATTATCCTGGCTGCCTTTATCCTGTTTTTCATAATGCCTTGATAAATAGACAACCAGTTCCATAAACCGTGAGACGAGCAACGTCTGATATCCTTGAAGCTTGTGGCTATATTCTTCAATCATACCTGCAATGAGTGCAGTTACAAACTCCAACATGGGAATTGGCAAGCTTAGTTTACTTGTGTAGGCATGTTTATGACGATACAACGGTTCCAATACAAACAGCGCCTGAAAGCCGTTCGAAGTTCGCAGATCCGATCCAGCCGTCGACAGCATTTCAGGCTTGTACATAATATTACAGATCTTAAAATCCTGAGGATCTTTAAAAGCATGCGGGGTTGAACCGTTAATCACAAAAACATTCCCCTTCTTGATGAATGATTCTTCGGTATTCACAATATGAGTAGCAGTACCACTCAAGACGATTACGAGCTCTGAAAAGTCCACATGTCTATGAAGGTCAGTATCATTGTCGTGAAAGCCGTATTGAATAAAGAATGGGAATTTCTGATCTGATGTAAACCAATTCAAATAAAATTCGCTCAATTCGTAACCCTCCAAAAGCATGTCTAGATGAATGTCTATATCATGCTATTTTACGACTGGATAATCAAGGTTTATCGTTTAGCTAGTGAAGTATAATCCTTGACATAGATGCAATTGTTCAACAAAAGGAGAATGCTTCATGAAATATAACAATCCTATATTACCAGGTTTTTATCCAGATCCAAGCATTTGCAGAGTAGGCGAGGATTACTTTTTGGTAAACAGTTCATTTGCTTACTCTCCGGGAATACCCATTTGGCATAGTAAAGATTTAGTCCATTGGAAGCAGCTCGGGTATTGCTTAACACGTGATTCCCAGCTTCAATTTGATAACTCGGTCGTGTCTGGAGGGGTATGGGCACCAACCATTCGTCATCATAATGGTCGATTCTACATGGTGACGACAAATCAGGATAGCGGTGGACATTTCTATGTTTGGACGGTGGATCCAGCAGGTGAGTGGTCGGATCCTATTTATGTGGATCAGGAAGGGATTGATCCATCCCTGTTTTTTGACAATGGAAAAGTATATTTTACAAGCACTGGCACCAAGGATGGTATGGGAATCTACCAATGTGAGATTGATATTGAAACGGGCCATAAGCTGTGCGATTCTCGTTTGATATGGACAGGCAGTGGCGGTAAATTTCCTGAAGGACCACATCTTTATAAAATAAATGGCTACTATTATTTAATGTGTGCTGAAGGCGGGACAGAATATGGACACATGGAAACCATAGCAAGAAGTAAATCACCCTATGGACCCTATGAATCCTCACCCCGGAATCCCATCTTGACTCACCGGAGCTCGGATTACCCTATACAAGCTACGGGACATGGCGATCTGGTAGAAGCACAGGATGGCAGCTGGTGGGCGGTATTTCTAGGGATTAGACCAGTAGGTTATCCATATCGACATCATCTTGGCAGAGAGACATTTATTGCTCCGGTCCATTGGAGTGAAGATGGATGGCCGATGATTGGAGATCACGGTGTTGTTGGATTAGAAATGGAAGCTGACACTCTACCACCAGTGCTATGGGAAGACGAGTCTGAGACCGATGATTTTAATCTATCTGATTTAGGAATGAGCTGGAATTTTATTCGCAATGCTAAAAAAGTCGTTTGGTCTTTGCAGGAGCGACCAGGGTGGCTAGCATTACATGGAGCGGATGTGAGATTAAGCGAACCGGGAACGCCTGCATTTATTGGCTGTAGACAGCGCCACTTGGATTGTGAAATTTCCACTAAAATGGAATTCAAACCACTATATGGTGATGAAGCGGGTCTTGTTGTGTTTATGGATCAGATGTATCACTACGCAATCGGACTAACCCAGGTAGAAGGTGGAAATGTGATTACGCTTCGAAGACAAGTGGGTAGCATAAGTGATGTGAAATATTCTTCTCCATTGGAAGACACAGTCGTAGAATTGAAGATTCAAGCATTACCTGAGAAATATTTATTCTCTTATCGAGGTGCGGATCAGTTATGGCATCCACTAGGTGAAGCGGAGACACACTTGATCTCTACAGAAGTTGCAGGCGGATTTACCGGAGTGTTCTTTGGGATGTATAACTACTCTACCAACCGAACAATCGCATATTATGATTGGTTCCGCTACCAAAAGGAATAACAATCCTAAAATATGTTAAATTAAGAAATGGCGATGCTCGGGATGTTTCCCTGCACCGCCATTTCATGTATTCGGCAATAGCTTAATTTTTCCGTATATATTCTATATACCAATGTTGATTGTGACCGCCGTTATCACTCCATTGAATGGCCTTCGCACCGCTGGTTTTATCTTGTCCCGATATATCCAATAACTTGCCACTGGCTCGGTTTTTAATTTTATACATGTTTTGTTCACCGGTTGGAATAAGCTCCCACTGTTGGTTCCATCCGTTATTGCTCGGCCATTGAATAACACTGGCCCCATCGGATGAAGATGCTCCGTTGACATCCAATAAATCTCCGCTAGCTATGTTTCTGAAATTATAATATCCGTTTTCTGCAATTTCGAGATACCATTTTTGATACTCTGCTCCTTGATCGATGTATTGTACGATAAGTGCACCGTCTGCTTGTGAATCCGCTCCGCTGACTGACAGCACGTTATTGCTGTGTTCATTGATAATTTTGAGAGGAATTGGCACTCCAGCGTGCGTCGTTGAAGTTAGTGCGAGTGATGATGCAGATACAACTAATACAAGTGCCAAAAACGTTTTCACCCCGTACCTAATTTGAACTCGTTTCATGAAAATACACTCCTTCTTGAATTTTATTTAATTTCTTAACTTGCGACCTGTTCATTTTAATAACAAGCTTTATGTATACAATTTAATCACCTCCTAAATCAGTAAATGTAATGCATGTCATTTGATAGAATTTGAAAAAGGACTCTATCCTCAAAAGTAAATAGATAAAATATGATTAAATAATGGTTCATTTGCTAAGAATATACTTTAATATCAAATAATGAGTCAATATGATTTTTTTCGCTATTTATATAAAAATAATACTATCAACGGTTTTAAATGAGCACATCAAAAACCAAAAAAATACTCATCAGACCATAAAAAGACACTGATACAAGTCAGTGTCTTTTTGTGGACATTTATGATATTTCACTTCTATGTTCAGTGCTAAAGGAAATATCTTCTTGTCTACTTTTTAAGATATTCTTGGTAAGGTAAGGGGATATCAATGAATAAAGAGGTGATGAGTTGTAATGATTAAGAAATACTGCTTGTTCTGTGATGAGATGGTATCCATTACATCGGAAGGTGATTACGATAGATTTTTAGGCTGTAATTGTTCTCCTGACGGGTTCTATAACTTATTGAGAGACAGCTATGAGCCTATAAATTCTCTCGCGCATCCAAAGAAACGCGATATGTTTCATGTGATATCGGCTTATATACGGGAGCTGACAGATCGTGGAGAAAAGGTCAGTCTATCGGCCGACGATTTAGAATCCATTGTAAATTCCTCGAAAATTCCAGTGACGATTGAAGATAAAGGAAACCGTTTACTGCAATACTTATACAGACATTCTGAAGCCCCTGGGGAATCCGTTGTTATTCAGCCACTCTCCAGTAGCTACAACCTAACGTATTCGCCTAATCTGCAAGAACTGGTATATATCATAGATAAGCTGATTAACGAGCAGTTTATGATCAGGGAAGGCATGACCTTTAAGCTGACGGACAAGGGATGGAATGAAGCTGCCGCAATCGCAGGAGGCAAAAAATTAAAACCCTGTATCGTTCTATTGTCAGATGCGGAGGATTTGCACACGGAGTGGGTGGATAAGCTGCTTCCTAAAATCGAGCAGTTTGGTTATATACCACGGTTACTACGGCATACATCAACGCATAACCGTGAACCGTATTCCTTAGAGCTTATAGAGGAGAGTAAACTGATTATCGCTGATTTAACCGGCCAATCTCCTGAAGTGTATTTTACCGCAGGATATGCGCTAGGGTTGAACATTCCAGTGATTTGGACTGTGAACAGCAGCGATGCTAATGATCTTTTCGTACAAGTGAAAAATATCCGTCCAATCGTTTGGGATACAGCTGAAGAGCTGGCTGTTTTACTCCAGCAGAAGTTGAGTTTATAGAGTTCATGTCAAATTTAAAATGAACATCCAACACAGAAGAAGCCGCGATAGATTGCGGCTTCTTTCTTTTTGCTATGAAAGTTAATGTCCCAACACAACGCTATTACGAAATCTTTTTTCTATTATTAAGGACGGACCCGAGACCTATGAATAGGAATGCTACAATACTGCAGAATAAAAATAGGTAACTAAGCGGAATTAAGAAAAAAGCCGGCTCATGCAAGATTCCATCCGGTCCCACGCTTGAACCCACCATACGTGAGATCATTAAACAGATGATGCTTAATACTAATGGTGAAGCGGCTAATAGATATTTCTTTTTCATATGACATTCTCCTTTGCTTGATAACCAAATGATACACAAAAAACACTCGCGAATCAACATTAATTTATTGTAATTCGATATATCATTATTGTAAATCAAATGAATTAACTTGTGTTTGGAATTGGATTTGAAAATGGGGACTTGACCATAATTGCTGGTGAGGACTATTATTTGGTTTAAACAAATTTAAGTAAGTCTCAAGGCTTTATTTGTATAGAAGGTCGTTCCAAGTCGGAAGGATTGAACTGTAACAGATAAATAGAAAACGGTTACATCCAATGCTTCGATAGTATGGAGGAACGGCGTTCTGATCATTTGTATGACTTTTTAAATTTGTTCAATCAGTGAATGAACATAATAACAGGTTGAACAGCTGCAAGGGGGCAGATATGAAACCAATATTTAAGATTATGATTGTGGATGACGAGATGCTGGTTAGACAGGGAATTAAACATCTTTTGGATTGGGAACAAGAAGGGTATCGAATCGTCGGAGAGGCCTCTAACGGTGTTGAAGCACTGAGTATGATGAATGAGCTGAATCCTCATATTATTATTACGGATATCGTAATGCCAATAATGGGCGGGGAGAAGCTAGTCAAGATTGTTAAGGAAAAATACCCACACATTGAAGTAATCGTCTTAAGCAGCTTCAGTGAATACGATTATGTCCGTTCCACATTTCAGAGTGGGGTAGCAGATTACATCCTTAAGCCGAAGCTGGAAGCTGATTATCTGTTGTCCATCCTAAATAAAACTACAGCCAAGATGGCAGGGATGAAGATAAGCGACTCAGGGGCCGATCCAGAGGAAAAGCAGCTTTTGTTCGCGATCGAGAAGCTCATGACGGGATATGAGTCAGTGCTAGAACCTGCTTTGCTTCATTCCAAGTTTCCACACGTACAATTCGCATTTTTCGGAGCAGATATGAAGCATATTAAAGATTCTGGTGATAAGTTAACGTTCGCAAATGAAATCGAAAGAGGAATTCAAAAGTTAGCATTGGATGATGTTGTGTTTATTCGGTTAAAGTTTGTTAACGACTCGGTCATTTATTTGCTAAACGTTAATCCAGAACATTGGGACGAGCTTGTGATTGAACTCCGTTATCTGATCTCAGAAATAGAACATCGTGTGAGAGAAACACATTTTATTATCAGTCAGAGCTTCGCGCACTTTGAGAGACTTGGTGAGATTTATCGAGATAATTACTTGAAGCTTACACGATACAGTTTCTACTTGCCAGAACGAAGTCTGATTGAGAATGATCATTTGCCGGGTCTTCCGGGAGCACAGGAAATTGATATGGGAGAATTAATGGACCAGTTGAGACGTAAGCAATTCCAGAAGGCATTTACAGAGTTTCTTGAATATGTCCATCTTCGTTCAATGGATTATCGCATGGATATTTTCGAATTTAAATCGCTATTGGGCAACTTTATATTTAACGTAGCGACCACGCTTGGAAAAATGAAGTGTGAGATCGGAGGTCTGGAGGAGACCAAATACGACTACTTCCGAAAAATAGATGAAGCGATGTATGCAAGTGATGCTATTGCTGTTACCGAAGCATTCATTCGAGAAGTTGAGCGCACGATTGGTGAGACGAATTCATCAGTTAACCCCAATATGACAAAGCTACTCGAATATATTCAGAATCATTATGCAGATCCGATTACACTGACAGGGGTAGCTAGACAGTTCCACTTCAATGCTTCTTATTTATCGAGTTATTTTACTGCCCATAATGGAGAAGGCTTTAGTGAGTACCTGAATAAAGTTCGTTTGGAAAAAGCTATGGAATTGCTCGAGACAACGGAAAAATCAATTTCCGATATAAGCGCAAGCGTGGGATATTCAGATCAGAGTTATTTCACCAAGGTATTTAAAAAGCAGACTGGCATTTCTCCAAGCCGGTACCGGAGACGGGACGTAGAGCAGCCATGATTGGAAATTTCATTAACAATATTAGAAAGCAGGGCTTATTCCTCAAGCTGTTTCTCGTGACCCTAATTAGCATCGTAACTGTATCACTCTTGACGCTGGCTATTACAATTAGTATGTCGGAGAAATTATTTTTACAGACCTTTAGTATAACAAACGGTAAACTGCTGAATCAGATGAAGACTAACCTGGAGTCTTATAACAACATTATTGCTACTGGTGCTACGATGATGGCTCAGAATGAGGCTATACGAAATTATTTATCAAGCGGAGAGACGGACGCAGTGAATCTTGCGATAAAAACATATCACATGACAGAAGGCATGCGGGCAATCCGCTCTAACCTCAGCGCCGTTGATGTTGGAATCATGATTGTGGGCGTAAATGGCAGGAGTTATTCAACAGATCCTTGGTACTGGGACATTTCCGCAGATGAACTTATGGCTCACCCGATTACGAAGGAGACTGTGGCCCATCCTGATCAAATCCTGTACCAGCTCGATTTAAGAGATAATAAAGTGAATGTGAAAGAGCCTATGCTGGTGGCTTCCAAAGCTTTGTTTGATCATTCGACCGGTAGAATCTATGGCACCATGTATGTGGCCATTCGTGATCGGGATTTCAAACCCTTTTACGCTAACTTTACGAGTGAAGGTAATGACGTCGTGTTGCTAAACAAGAAGGGATTAATTGTATCCAGCAGCAAGACAGAAATGATTGGGCTTCTCGATAAGAAACTGCTTCAAGAAGTTGATAGTGGAGGTAAAGATGGCGAGTCTACCTATGTGATGGGGAATGAACGAATTATGTTCTCGGAATACTTACCTGAATTTGATTTTTATTTGGTGAACCTAATCGATAAGAACGCCGTGACTGGACAGATGGTGAATGCCAAAGCGGTGACATTGACGATCATGACTATTGTTGCCATTTCGCTCATTATCGTATTTTTAATAACCCGTAAAATGACGAAGTCCCTGCGTGTTCTCGTTAAACAGATGTCGAGTATTCCTACGGGCGAGTTCGATAATCATGTAGAAGTCACCAATAGTAGCTATGAGGTTAAGGAGTTAGGGAATGCCTTCAATTTTATGCTTGATTCACTTCATGATTATGTTGATAAGCTGATGGAGACTCAGAAGCAACAACGTAATGCGGAGCTGGCGGCACTCCAAATGCAGATTAACCCACATTTTTTATATAATACGCTGGCTTCTATCAAATTTCTGGTGCAGCAGGGCAATAAGGAAAAAGCAGCTGGAACGATAAATTCACTAATCTCACTCCTGCAAAATACAGTAAGCGATGTTCATTCTACTATTCCTGTTAGTCAAGAATTGGAGTCGTTGAAGCATTATGTGTATATCAATCACGTGAGATATGGTGAGAAGATCCGTGTGAATTACTTTGTGGAGCCAGAGAGCTTGGATTATCATATGCCGAAGCTAATTCTTCAACCTTTTATCGAAAATGCATTCTTTCATGCATTCAACCTTAAAGATGAGGGAAGAATTCTCATCATGATTTCCGTGCAGGAAGAGCAACTAGTATGTGAAGTTGTAGATAACGGTGATGGAATGGATCTTGACCCGAATTTGCTGGAAGAGGAGCAGCTACCAGCTTCGAAGCACAAACGCCAACTGTTCTCTGGGATCGGTATACGGAATGTGGATGACAGAATCAAATTGTTATACGGTGAGAGATACGGGATTAATATTACAAGCAAACGGAATGAAGGTACACAAATCGTTGTTACGCTTCCATTGTTAAAAAACTAAAAATTTTACATGAATCTAAAAATAGTACCAGAGTCGATATGAGAATCAAAATAGGACCCAATAATATCACCAAAGCTAACAAAGATACTGCCAAAGAAAACGAATACAAAATGATAAGATGGAGGCGTAGCAGAGAAAACGCTTCCATCTTTATTATTTTTCAGACTATCAAGGGGGTTTACGTAGTGAAAAAATTATTATCCGTAATGCTAGCTAGTGTGGTTCTACTGTCGGCATGTTCCACAGGTGGAACGAAAAATGAAACGAGCAACTCTGGTAACTCCGGTGCCGAAGGTAGCAGCAAGCCAAAAGAGATTACAGTTTGGGCTTGGGACCCGGCGTTTAACATTGCCGCTATGAATGTTGCCAAAGATGCTTATGCAAAAGTTAATCCGGACGTAACGGTTAACGTCGTTGAGAACGCGCAAGCTGATATCGTTCAAAAGCTGAATACGGGGCTAAACTCTGGTTCCACGAAGGGTCTGCCTAACATTGTGTTGATCGAAGATTATCGTGCACAGAGCTTCTTACAAGCTTATCCAGATTCTTTTTATGAATTGACGGATGTTGTAAAGGCTGCTGACTTTGCGGATTATAAGATTGGCCCTACCAGTGTTGACGGCAAACAATACGGTGTTCCGTTTGACTCTGGCGTAACTGGAATGTATGTACGGACAGACTATCTCGAGCAAGCAGGCTACAGCCTGGATGCATTACAGGATATCGACTGGAAGCAATATATCGAGATCGGTAAAGCTGTAAAAGAGAAAACCGGCAAAAGCATGCTAACACTTGATCCGAACGATCTAGGACTTATCCGAGTGATGATCCAATCGGCAGGCGCATGGTATACAGATGACAATGGTGAGACTCCGACCATTGAAGGAAACGCTGCATTAAAAGAAGCTCTTGTCATTTTCAAAGAGATGATGGATTCCGGTATCGTAAAAGTAATTTCAGACTGGAGCCAGTTTGTAGGTGCATTCAATGGTGGTGAAGTGGCTAGTGTACCTACAGGTAACTGGATTACACCTTCGATTAAAGCAGAAGCTTCTCAATCTGGTAAATGGGCAGTAGCTCCACTACCTAAGTTAGGAGCTACAGAAGGCTCTGTTCACGCATCCAACCTTGGAGGTAGTTCCTGGTACGTAATGAATGTAGATGGTAAAGAAGCAGCAGCTGAGTTCCTATCTAAGACTTTTGCCTCTGATACTGAACTGTATCAGACGTTGAATACAAAAGTTGGTGTTATCGGTACCTTGAAAGCTGCGGCGAGCGGTGAAGCTTACTCAGCTGCGGATGAATTTTTCAAAGGCCAAAAGGTCGTATCAGACTTTGCAGCATGGACCGAGCAAATTCCTAACGTCAACTATGGCATGAATACTTACGCTATCGAGGACATTATGGTTGTAGCAGTACAATCTTATCTAGGTGGCAAAGATGTAGATACTGTTCTGAAAGATGCGCAGAAGCAAGCGGACACTCAAATTCGATAATCGCACATAGGCTGTACAACCAATGCCCTTGCTCCTTCTTCTCCTGTAAATTGGATTTCTACAGAAGGATAGGTAGCAAGGGCTTTCATCTCTAATATATAAGACAGAAGGGTGCGGAGTGGAGTGGAAACTATAAAGACAGGGCTAAGCCCGCAAAAACATAAGAGCTCAAAAGGGTCACGGCAGATCCATCTGACAGGCTGGTTATTCGTTCTTGTGCCGGTCATTATGATCAGTGTTTTCTATTTTTATCCAATGATTCAAGCTTTAATTCTATCTTTTAAGACGGGTAGAGGAAGCAATCTTCATTTTACAGGGTTTGATAACTATATTCGATTGTTTAGCGATACCACGTTCCTTACAGCCGTCAAAAACACATTTATTTACTTGATTATTCAGGTCCCAGTGATGCTGGTGCTGGCTCTCTTTATTGCCGTCCTGCTAAATGATGAAAGACTGAAATTCAAGGGTTTTTTCAGAACGGCCATATTTCTGCCGACGGTAACCTCACTTGTGGCGTACTCCGTTGTTTTCAAGTACATGTTTGGAGCCGAAGGAATCATCAATAAATCTCTAGCGAATCTGCATCTAATCAGCGAACCGATTCAATGGATTACGGACCCCTTCTGGGCCAAAGTCACGATCATCATTGCCATCACTTGGCGCTTTACTGGCTATAATATGATTTTCTATTTATCATCCCTGCAAAATGTAGATAAATCTATTTATGAAGCAGCTCACATTGATGGCGCCAGTGCATTTACTCAATTTTTCAAAATCACAATTCCTCTATTGAAACCGATTATCTTGTTTACGACGATAACATCGACCATTGGAACACTTCAGTTGTTTGATGAGGTGGTTAACATCACGAAAGGTGGACCCGGCAATGCAACCATGTCGATTTCCCAATATATTTATAACCTTTCTTTTGAATACACACCTGACTTTGGATACGCTGCAACCGTCTCCTACTCGATTGTTGTAATGGTACTCATTCTGACGCTAATTCAGAACAAAGTAGGAGGAGACAAGAGATAATGAAAACTAAACGCATGTTTACTTACCTGTTTCTAATCATCGCTGCGCTGATCTCTATCTTTCCATTTATCTGGATGGTTATTAGTGCCACGAATCAGTCGGTTGATGTAACTAAAGGGACATTACTACCGGGTGCGCATCTCTTTAAAAATATTAACAATGTGTTCAATTCCGTAGATATGTGGCAAGCCCTTTGGAATTCCGCAAAAATCTCAGTGATGACTACTCTGCTTTCATTGCTGGTAGCATCGGCGGCTGGATATGGTTTTGAAATGTACCGTAGCCGGAGTAAAGATATCGTATTTAATATTTTGCTAGCTTCAATGATGATTCCATTTGCAGCGATGATGGTGCCTCTATTTCAAATGTTCGCTAAAGTATCAAGTGTGGTACCGTTTCTTGGTATCGATACAGCAGCGGCAGTCATTTTACCTACATTCACAACAGCATTCCTAATTTTCTTCTTTCGTCAAAGTACAAAAATGTTTCCTAAGGATATGATGGAAGCCGGTCGCATCGATGGTCTTTCGGAATTTGGTTTATTCTTCCGCATATATATGCCAACGATGAAATCAACTTATGCTGCCGCGGCGATTATCACCTTCCTTAACAGCTGGAACAACTATTTATGGCCTTTGATCGTATTACAATCACCAGAAAATATGACCGTGCCATTGCTAATTTCGAATCTTGGATCGGGTTATGCGCCTGACTATGGTCTGATTATGTCCGCGATTGTTATTACGACCCTGCCGACCGCCCTTGTATTCTTCATGATGCAAAAGCAATTTGTGGCTGGGATGACGGGTTCAGTTAAATAAGCTAACGATCATTTTAAGCAGAAGGAGGAAAATTAGATGAAGCAGCAGGTTGAACGGGGCGTCGCTCCAAGTTTGGAATGGTTGTCAGACCCTTCCATTTATGCAGTAGGCAGAATACACGCGCACTCCGATCATCGGTACTACGAGACGAAATTTGAAGCTGAAGGGCTTGGAGATATGCGTTGGCGCCATAGCCTGAACGGAAGCTGGAAATTTAGCTACGCCCACAATGCTATGGAACGACAGGCGCATTTTTATAAGGAGAACGTGTCCTGTAGAGGGTGGGAAGATATTGAGGTTCCTGGACATATCCAGCTTCAGGGTTTTGGGCAGCCTCAGTACGTGAATACGATGTATCCATGGGATGGTCATGAGCATCTTAGACCTCCAATGATATCTGAGGATCATAATCCTGTAGGCAGCTATGTTAAATATTTTGTAGTGCCTGCGGGCTGGGAGCAACGTCCACTGTATATCTCTTTTCAAGGAGTAGAAAGCGCTTTTTATATATGGCTAAATGGGGCGTTTGTTGGTTATAGCGAAGATAGCTTTACTCCGAGTGAATTCGATCTGACACCGTACTTGACGGAAGGTGAGAATAAGCTGGCGGTTGAGGTCTATCAGCGTAGTACGGGGAGTTGGCTGGAGGATCAGGACTTCTGGCGCTTCTCTGGAATCTTTCGCGATGTGTATCTATATACTGTGCCTGAAGTTCACGTGAGGGATCTCCACGTTCAGACCGATCTGGATGAGCAGTTTGAGCAGGGAACACTGAAAGCTGATTTGCAGTTGATGGGTAAGCCAGCTTCGAAAGTGGTCCTAGAGCTTATGGATAAAGCAGGAAATCTTGTAGTTCGTAGTGAGACTGGAGTTTCAGGTGATTCCGTTTCACTGGAGCTTGAGGCATCAAAGGTTCATCTGTGGAGTGCAGAAGATCCTAATTTGTATACCCTTTACGTATCTGTCTTCAACGCATCCGGGGATCTTGTGGAAGTCGTGCCGCAAAAGGTTGGATTTCGAAAATTCGAGATGATCAATAAGATTATGCACTTAAATGGTAAACGTATTGTATTCAAAGGTGTCAACCGGCACGAGTTTAATTCGCGCTTCGGACGCAGTATTACGAAAGAAGATATGCTGTGGGATATAAAGACCTTGAAACAGGCGAATATCAACGCTGTACGGACGTCGCACTATCCGAATGAAACACTCTGGTATGAGCTGTGTGATGAATACGGTGTGTATGTTATTGACGAGATGAATTTAGAGTCGCATGGATCATGGCAAAAAATGGGTGTTGTAGAACCGTCTTGGAACATACCGGGCAGTAAGCCTGAATGGCAGGATATCGTAATGGATCGTGCGATTTCCATGGTGGAGAGAGACAAGAACCATCCATCGATTCTGATTTGGTCCTGTGGCAACGAGTCTTTTGCCGGTGAAGTCATTCGGAACGTAGCGAATTATTTTCGTGAGAAGGATTCTACGCGTCTGGTTCATTATGAAGGGTTGTTCCATAACCGCGAATTTGATGATGCGAGTGATATGGAGAGCCGGATGTATGCGAAGGTAGCAGATATCGAATTGTATTTAAAAGAGAATCCATTAAAGCCATATATTAGCTGCGAATACATGCATGCGATGGGGAATTCCGTTGGAGGATTGCATAAATACACAGAGCTAGAGCAGAAGTATCCAATGTATCAAGGTGGATTTATCTGGGATTTCATGGATCAGGTCATCGTAAAAAATGATCGATATGGCAAACCTTATATGGCTTATGGTGGAGACTTTGATGACCGTTCAACCGATTACAACTTCTCCGGAAACGGAATTGTGTATGCGGATCGGAGATGGTCTCCGAAAATGCAGGAAGTGAAATTTCTATATCAGAACATCAAACTGTCTCCGGATTATCATGGCGTAACCATTAGAAATGAGAATTTATTTGTTAGCTTAGATGCGTATAAATTGAAATATTGTCTGAATTATGAGGGCAGGGAAATCTATCGTGGGGTTGTATTCGCCCAGGTTAAACCGGGAGAAGAAAGATATGTTGAACTTGATTTACCAGAGACTAATCACTCTGGTGAGTATAGTTTAGATGTTTCTCTTGTGCTCAAGGAAGATTCATTATGGGCGAATGCTGGTTATGAAATCGCTTTTGGACAGTATGTTTTTCAAGTGGAGAACAAGTCAGAAGATGAGGCTCCTGCACATTCTAAGGTCATCACTAATGTGAATGATTTTCGCGTAGTTGAAGGGGATGTAAATATTGGCGTTCATGGTCGTGACTTCTCTGTTATGTTTTCGAAGCAGGCTGGTACATTGATCTCCGTCAAATATTCAGGACGGGAAATGATCTCTTCACCGCCGGCACCCCTCTTCTGGAGAGCCACGACAGACAACGACAAGGGGGCGGGAATACATTTTGACTCTTCCTCTTGGTATGCTGCAAGTTTGAGCAGAAGAACGTTAAGCTTCGAGCTCATGGAAGAAGAAGACCGTGCGACCGTGACTTACATGTATAAATTGAGTGTGTCAGAGGAAATACGAGTAAGTGTAACTTATACGGTGTTCTCTGATGGAAGCATAAAAGTAAAATCAAGGTACAATGGTGAACCGGGTTTACCGAAGCTTCCCATCTTCGCTCTAACCTTCAAGGTACCAGCGGATTACTACCAGCTGAATTGGTATGCGAATGGACCGGAAGAGAATTATATCGACCGTGCATTTGGTGCAAGATTGTGTCGCTTTCAGAATCAAGCGGTGGACAATGTATCGTCCTATTTGGTACCGCAGGAATCAGGTAATCGCACAGGTGTACGTGAAGTATCCATAACCAACAACCTTGGCCAAGGCATTATAATATCCGCACCAGCCTCAGCTCCTGTGGAAGCCAATATATCACCCTATTCGGCAATGGAGCTGGAGAATGCGACGCATCATTATGAGCTGCCGAAGATTCATCATACCGTTGTTACGATTGCCGGACGTCAAATGGGCGTTGGTGGTGATGACAGCTGGGGAGCGCCAGTTCTTGATGAATATCAGATTGATCCTTCTGTAGATATGGATTTTGAGTTTACGATTCGTAGAGCATGATTAGAGACGGATAGCAGTTGCCTCAATGGATAAGGTTGGGGCAACCAAATCCTATTTGTGAATGATCGAATAGTTGGTTTATACATATTTGTAATCGTTTACATTTTATGGAGGAGGTGTTTGTAATCTAAAAATAGTTTGCAATGTTGATCGGAAGATAGTAAAGAAGTGGTTTCTATGATTAATTTTATGAGAAGGGGGTAATCTAGATGATTACTACTGTAAGACGAAGGTTGTCCATGTCTTTTCTTTCTGTTTCGTTGATTGTACCTATGTTTATGGGTCTGACAGGTGAGAAAGTAAGTGCCGCAGTTACTTCAATTAAGCTAGATCCTAACCACATGCAAAAGCCTTGGGAGGGATGGGGAACATCGCTTGCCTGGTTCGGTAATGTAACTGGCGGTTGGAACGAGAAAGTCAAAGATGCTTTGGCGGATGCACTTTACTCACCTGAAGGATTAGACTTTAATATTGCCAGATATAATATAGGCGGCGGTGAGAATCCTGCTTACAATACGATGCGCCAAGGGGGAGAAATACCAGGATTCTCGCCATCTCCTGGAGTATTCGATTGGACGCAAGATGCTAATCAGCGTTGGTGGTTGCAGGCAGCTAAAGAAAAAGGCGCCAATATTCTGGAAGCGTTCTCGAACTCTGCTCCGTATTATATGACGGAAAGCGGAAGTACGACTGGTCACTGGGATTCGGGAAAAGACAACTTGAAGCCGGATGAGTACGAGAACTTTGCTAATTATTTGACAGAAGTGGTTAAGCATTTCAAAGATGACTGGAATATTGATTTCAATTATCTATCACCAGTGAATGAACCTAGTACGAGTTACTGGGGATTCGGTGGGGGACAAGAGGGTTCCCACTGGGATGTTGGTTCTCAAATGAAGATCATAAATACGACACGTGCTAAATTGGATGCAGCAAATCTACAATCTGTACAAATAGCTGCCATGGATGAATCTATTCTGGACACCTTTGTAAGTAACTGGAACTCTTATGATGAGACAACTAAAGCTAATGTTGGTAAAATGAATACCCATTCCTACGGTGGTTCAAAGCGAGCAGAGATCAGAGATGCCGCCAAAGCTGCAGACAAAACGTTATGGATGTCTGAAGTGGATTTAGGTCCTTCCGGGATTGCCCACGACCATGATGATTTCGAACCAGCACTAGCATTGGCAGAAAGAATTATGACGGACATTACTTGGCTAGAACCTACGGCGTGGATCACTTGGCAAGCGATTGAAAGTGAGAAGAACATGCAGAAGGATAAGGAGAACATGAACTGGGGTCTCCTTCATGCCGATTTCGACACGCAAGAATGGTGGTACACAAAGAAGTATTACGCCATGCAGCAATTCAGTAAATTTATTCCGCAGGGTGCAAGCTTCATAGGAGATACTGACGATAACACGTTGGCCGCTTATGATCCTTCAACTAACAAAATTCATATTGTATATAGAAACCCTAGCGTGACTAGTAAAAATATCTCATATGACTTGTCACAGTTTGATGCTGTCGCCGGGGATGCAACACCGTATGTTTCTTCCGCGACAGAGAACGTCGTACAGAAAGCGAAAGTCCCTGTTCTGGATAAAATGTTGCAAGCTTCAGTTGGAGCAAAGTCCATTACAACCTTCGTAATAGATGGCGCTTCCTTTACAAACAACTTACTTATTCCTCAGAGCGATATGACAGTAACTGCAAGTAGTGCTCAATCTGGTGAAGAAGCAGAGAGATCATTGGATGGTGATCAATGGACGAATTGGCATACTTCATGGGACCCTAAAGCTGCGGGTCCACATTCGATTACCTATGATCTTGGTGAAGATTATAATGATGTCAACAAGCTGAGTTATTTGCCAAGACAGGATAAAGATTGGAACGGAATCATTACGAAATTTACGATTGAAGTCAGCTCGGATGGCACCGTGTTCATACCGGTTGCGCAAGGAACCTGGAACAACGATAAATCTGAAAAAACCGCAACGTTCTCTTCACATGCTGCGAGATATGTAAGACTAAAGGTAAATGAAACGAATGGGTCGGGAACTCAGTATGCATCGGCTGCAGAAATAAATATCATGAGAAAGTCTAATTTCACAGTTGATACGACTTCACTCACTAATGCAATTTCTAGAGCAGAAGACTATATCTCAGCTAATAACGCAAATGTAAATGTATCGGCTTTGCAAAATTTGGTAGTTGAAGCCAAAGTTGTTCAAAAGAACACTTTAGCAACACAGGAAGAGATCACACAAATCCTTTACAAGCTGAACGTCGAATATAGCGTTCTAGGCCAAGGACTTATCCCACATAGCCAGATGACGGCAACGTCTGACAATTCCGCATCTGAGGATGGACCGGAGAAGACTATTGATGGAGATATTTGGACCAAATGGCACACTGCATATAACAACGAATATTCAACACTACCTCATCACATTACTTATAATCTCGGTAAAGCATATAACGGTATCTATATGCTCAAATATTTGCCGCGACAAGATGTGGATTGGAATGGTGTAATCACCAAGTTCGAGGTTTCCGTCAGTAACAACGGTACAGACTTTACCAAAGTTGCAGAAGGAACGTGGGCTGCTGACAAGACGGAAAAAACAGCAACCTTTAATGCAAAGGGCGCTGAATATGTAAGATTTACTGCACTTGAATCGAGAAGCGATGCAGGAAAACAATATGCATCTGCTGCAGAGATCAATATTTTTAACAAGCAGGGATATAAAGTAGATTTCTCCAGCTTAGACAGCGCAATTCAAGCTGCAGAGAAATTCAAAACAGATTCTGGGAAAGATGAGTCTTACTTCAAGAATCTGGACGCGATCCTTATTCAAGCAGAAACCTTGCTGAAGAGCGAATCAGCGACTCAAGAAGAGATCGTGAAATTTGCCAGCCTTATCTTAACTGAAATATCCAATATTCAAAACAGTAATCCAAATATTAAGGGAATGAGCCTTTTTTATACACCAGAAGCCTATCACGCGAATCCAGCTAATCTAATGGTGGATAACGATATTTCTACCTTCTACGAATCTAACTGGGACAAGAACGGACGGAAATACAAATCTGGCGATTATATTGTTATAGATCTGGGAGAGAGCGTTCCTGACGTTGGGAAGGTGCTTGTTACACCAAGACTAGACAAGGCGAATGGCCGCATCAAACAGTTCAAAATCTATTATAGCGATGCGAACCTGAAGGATTTACCTGCTGATGCTGTCGGTACGCAAGCTTATTTGGACGAGAATTTCAAATTTGCAGCAAATGGCTCTTTTGATGACTATAGCACGAGTGTTCAATCCGCAACGTTCAAATCCGTTGAAGCTCGGTATATCGCCATTCAGGCTATAACTACTGGCGGTGACGGTAACACACTCAGCGCTGCAGAAATTGCAGTTAGTCAGAAACAAACAGCGACCTTTGATACTAGTAAACTACAAGCAGCAATCGATCAATTGCGTACGTTGTCAGACATTAGTCCAAAAGTGAAAGCTGCGATAGAAAAGCAAATTACAACGATCGGTGATCTTAGTGATTTAACCGAAGAAAGCATTTCGCAATACACCAGACAGATAAAAGACTTATACAATCTATATTTGACTGTAAATAACAGAAGCTCCATTAAGAGTGGTGAAGTATGGTTAGATACGGAAGGCGTGCCGATTCAAGCACATGGCGGAGGCATTCTGTACAACGAGAAGAATAAGACATATTACTGGTACGGTGAAGACAAGACGGAAGGTTATCTTCCTACTGGAGTACACGCCTATTCGTCTAAAGATCTGTACAAATGGCAAAATGAAGGTATCGTATTGCCTGTGTTCAATAACCCTCAACTTGGCGAAGATGTAGTACCTGCTGGAAATGACCTACCATTATATCTAGATGAAAATTCTGAAACATACAAGAATAGCGGGGTACCATACGATCCAGATAGGAAAGTAGATATTAAAAGTAAAGATGAAGATTACACCGGTAACATGAAAGCGCCGAACAATACGCTCAGTAAACATAATTCACCTGCTCGAATCGCTGAGCTAAATGCGCTGTATGCAAATTATTCGAATGAAGAGAAGCAAAAGATGTATAAGGATTTCAACTGGGATAAAGTTGTCGAGCGTCCTAAGGTCGTCTACAACAAGAAGAACAACAACTATGTGATGTGGTGGCATCAAGACGGACCAATTGCTGGCGAATATTGGACTGCAGAAGGTGGTGTTGCCGTCAGCGATTCGCCGACTGGACCATTCAAATATCTCGGCACATCCCGATTGCCAAATAAAGGTACAGATAATGAAGGAATGCTTCGAGATATGACCTTATATGTCGATGACGATGGTAATGAAGCAACGGATGACAAAGCCTACTTGGTTTATTCTTCCGAAGAAAATGTAACGACCGTGATCATGATGTTGAATGATGACTACACAGGTCCAGCTCAGAATGAGAAGGGTGAAACCTTAGAAGGAACTCACTATGTGAGAGCATTTAGCTACAAGAGAGAAGCGCCAGCAATTTTCAAGCAAGACGGTGCCTATTATATGATTTCGTCCGGCTTGACCGGTTGGAACCCTAACCGGGCCGAATACCATGTCTCCACTCAAGGAATGTTTGGACCGTGGGAATTTAAAGGCGATCCTATGGTTAACGACTATGAAGGAACCACCTTCAGAAGTCAAAGTACATTTGTACTGCCTTATCGGGATGGTAATGGCGATCTCGTGCCGAACAAATTTATCTTTATGGCCGATCGTTGGTACCCGAATAATTTGAGTGATTCCAGATATGTTTGGCTTCCGCTTGATCTCGATAACGAGAATCGCAGAGTTGCGATAAGTTGGTATGATGAGTGGGAAATTTCCCAACTCAATACCGGTACGACTATTAACTTCAACAGTAATGGAGGAAGTTCGATTTCTACCTTGTATGGAGTTGAAGTCGGAACGAAAATTACTGCGCCGACAGAACCGACTCGGGAAGGGTTTAAGTTTGTAAATTGGTATAAAGACGAAGCACTCAGTACAGTATGGGATTTCACTGTTGATAGGGTCCCAACAAATGATATTACTCTCTATGCGAAATGGGAACCTATTGCTGTGCCAGTAATAACGAACATCATACCTGTTAATGTGGCTACAGTGACCGGAACTCCACCAGTACTGCCATCGGTTGTAACAGCTGTATACAGCGATGGAACAATCCAAAATAAAGCAGTTGTATGGGACGTGATTGATCCTTCACAGTATGCTGAAGCAGGTACCTTTAGTGTGAGTGGAGTGGTAGATGGCACGTTGATACCAGCCGTAGCGAATGTAATCGTAAGCGATGATGTTTATAGAGCACAACTTGCCGCACGAATCGCAGATGCACGAGCCATTCATGATTTAGTCGTGGAAGGAACGGCTGTTGGTCAGTATGCAATAGGTTCGAAACAGAAACTGATGGATTCGATCATGGAGGCACAGCAAGTGCTTGACAATGATTCAGCTACACAGTCTGAGTTAGAACAAGCAACAAATGATTTGAATTCAGCAATTCAAGTATTAGAGGCTTCAAAGAATCAACATGTTAAAGTACAGTCTATCTCAATCACGAGCGTTTCGTCGTCCATTGAAGTGAAGAAAGGAACTCTGCAGTTACAAGCGGAAGTCCAACCGGCTAATGCTACGAACAAAACCGTTACGTGGGCGGTCTATGAAGCAGATGGAAAAACTATAGCGGATAAAGCAATCATCAATACAAATGGGTTGTTAACTGCTGCGAAGAACGGCGTTGTGAAAGTCGTTGCAACATCCGTTGATAACACCACAGTTTACGGAATAAAAGAGATTATGGTAAGCGGTCAAAATGACAGCCCAGAGCCTACTCCAAGCCCAGGAACAAATACAGGCAACCCAACGACATCAACGAATCCTACACCTACACCAACGACCCCTCCTACAAAAGAAGATCCACATCGTTATGTGCCAACTGGTAAAGAACTACAAAATGAAACTGCACAGAACGGAACAACAAGCCTGACCATTAACATTGATAAGGAAGCTTTAGCGAAAAAGTTAGAAGCACTTAAGCAAGCAACAGGAAGTCCTAATCTTGACATCGAGATTCCGGGAATGAACTCATGGAATGCAGTCAATCTGCCATTAGATGTCTTGTACAACAGTATGAAAGCGAATAAGGACACAATCATAACAATAAGTAGCCATTTAGGCAGTTATGAACTTCCGCTTGCCAATCTTAATCGTGAAGAATTTGAGAAAGCAGCTAAAGTTGCGGGTGCAACCTTAATCATTCGAATGGATAATGTGACTTCACAGCATGAGCAGAAGTTTGAACAATCCATAGTAGAAAAAGGAATGAAGCGAGTAAGTGACATCATCGCGTACAAAGTCATTCTTAAATCAAATGATAAAGAAGAAGAGCTTCAACGTTTCGGAAATCCGTTTATGACACGTGTCATAAATATGGACGTCTTTATTCAAGATCCATCGACTGCGACCGCTGTTATATTCGATCCGGTATCAGGACATATGCGTTTCGTACCATCGGTGTTTAATGTGAAGAACGGCAAGACTGAAGTTTCGATCTTCGGACATGCAAATGGTCTATACACCATCGTTCAGAACAAGAAAACATTCGATGATATGATTGGACTTTGGGCACAAAAGGATGTTGAAACCCTAGCCTCTAAACTGATCATTAACGGAATGACGGATCAGACGTTTGCACCAGCAGGCCAAGTTACACGTGCTCAATTTTCAGCATTACTGGTAAGAGGACTGGGATTATCAACGGAGTCATTATCGAATGTATTTGCAGATGTTAGTGCCACGGCGTGGTATGCGGGAGACGTGAATATAGCTGCGAAACTCGGGTTGGTTCAAGGCATAGGCGAAGGTAAATTCAGCCCGGATACAATCATTACAAGAGAGCAAATGGTCGTGATGATCATGAACGCTGTTCAGCTCGTTCAAGGAGATCATAGAGCAGAAGCTCAATTGCGCACTCCATTTGCCGATCAAGCAAGTATCTCTGATTATGCTACCCAAGCCGTAACAGAAGCAGCAAGCCAAGGATTAATCAAAGGCAAAACAGAAACAGCTTTTGCTCCGCAAGATGCAGCCACACGTGCTGAGGCAGCGGTGATGATCAAACAATTTTTGCAATACTTGAAGTTTATGAATTAAGTGAAAATATTAAACAGGCTCGGTTCAAACGATATGTTTGAGCCGAGTTTTTGTTTCGTTAGAGCATTTAAGTACTCAGTAAGTTAATGGAATCGAGAGTATGAATTCAGTTCCTTCTCCTGATTTACTTCGTACATTTACATCACCGTTCATCGAACGGATCAGTTGATAAGAAAGTGTAAGTCCCAATCCGGTACCTTTGCTTTTAGTTGAAAAATATATGCTTCCCAGCCGATCCATCTGTTCGCTGCTCATTCCAACCCCATTATCAATTATTATTATTTTTGCGAATTGGGATTGACGCTCGATACGGATGCTCACAATACCTGTTGAATGAACAGTGCAAGCTTCTATCGCGTTTTTAATGAAATTTATAAATAGTTGTTTGATTTCAGTAGGATTTGCAGATACATACAGTTTATCCTCCAAGTGTTGCATCTCCAAAGTAACGTTATTCATATTGGCGTACGGCGTTATGATATCTACAATTGAGTTGATTTGCTGCACAAGTTCAATTTTCTCTACCATTAAATGATTGGGTTTAGCTATCGATAGATATTCAGAAAGAATAACTTCTGTCCGCTTAATCTCTTCCAGGCAAATTTCAATATATTTCTGACTCTTTTCTCTTGTGAGCGAATCATCCTTCAGTAATTTTAAAAATCCCATAACGGCTGTAAGTGGATTACGGACTTCATGGGCTAAAGAGGCTGCGACATGAGCAATCGTTTCCGATTTTTCACTTTGAAGATACCTGAGATATAATTCCTTATCAGAAACTGCTTTATTAAAAAGGGAAATCAATATCCAAATTCCGAGGAAATTTTGTACGGGCATAACGAGGATATTGAACTTTAAATGCTGTATCGTGTATTGGTATTCTGTTGCAAACATAGTGCTTATTGGAATAATGGAAAAGCATATCCCTGCAATGAATGTAATAAGCTTTCGGTACTCGGAACGACGACGGTATAGATTGGATAACAATGCAGATAAGGAGAAAGTGATGGAGAGAATAATTATCGCTGAAAATATTCCCTGTCCACCTATAAGGAGGCGGTATAGTAGAAACTCAACGATTAGAAAAACTCCAGTAGTTATGCCGCCATACACCATTCCGAAAAACATGATCACGTATCGAATGTCGAAAATAATTCCATCTTGTACACTGGCAGGAAAAGTCATCGACAAAAAAAGACATATCATACAGGTGATCGTAATGAATTGTTTGGAATAGTTTACGGCTCTGTCACGATAGTAAATCGTATAAAGGACAAAAGGAGTTAGGGCAAACAATAATTGCAGCAAAATATCCTTTATGTACAGCATAGAAGCCCTCCCACCAGTTTTAAAAGATTTTGATATACTGTTATTCGTTATAACTATTAATTCCTCCTTCTGAGGGAGCGGTCTAAAGGTACTAAACATAACTATTGAGAAAAAAGTTACATATACAGGAAGAACTATACTGTGTGTGCGAAATCTGTCGTATAATAATATCAAGTAAAAAGGCTGATGAACAACCTTTGATAATCAAAAGTTGTTCGTCAGCCTCTAGTGCCTAAAACTTATAAGTTTATTCATTTTCAATTTTAGATATCCCACCACTGGTCAGATTCACTCTGATATCAATCTTTTCGATGCTGCTTGAATCGAGCGGTAAGATTCCCTTATCATTCAGTTTGTTCCACTCCTTTGGAAGGTTACGATAGAATATGCCTGAGAGTCCATATACATCGGCATTTATTTCTAAACCTTTCAAGTAAGTTCCCCTAATCTGATCATCAATTACTTTTATCGCTTTCAGTTCAAGACCTTTTCGATTAAGGTTTGTGCTCAGCTCCGGAAGAGTGCCCTGCATAGACACTTTAATATCGAAGACAGGTTTGCCGTGCTTCATCTTGGGACGAATAGAGAATTTAACTTTGTTCATGACGATCACAGCAAGTACCTTTTTGTCATCTTTGATTACCAGAGGCGTTCTTTTCATCTTTTTTTCCAGCCATCGAACCCCTAATATCTCTTTAGACTTCAGGCAACCATGAAATTGCTCATTTTGCAGAAAGCAGATCCCAGACATGCTAATGTTAGGGGAAGGCTCATTATTACTGGTCCAGTCTGGCGCAATTTCAAGAAATGGTAATAGAACCGTTTCGGCTTTCTCTCTCCATTTCCATATAAACTTGTACAGATATAGCGGAGCGATAATCGAGCTCTGTTCATAGGTTCGCATGGGACTGTTAAGCTGGGAGTAGATCACTGACAGATCGGCGATCGAAGGGGTATTTAGCACTTTTTCCATGGGTTCGTTGGTCGCCATAGTCCAAACGGTGTAACGAAATTCATAATATCGATCCCATACATCTAATACTTGATTGATGACGCTAGCTTTCTTTAGCGCTGCTTCACTAAATACGATCGTTTTCACATTGCTCCAGACAATTCTTTGTGGACTAGTAGCATATAAATTGAATATCGCATTATCAAACGAATCTCCATCGGCTTTACCGATGAAAGTTTTTTGTTCTTGGCTCTGACCCGCCTCTTTCTTTGCAATACCACTAAAGTTAACCATTTGGATATAAACAACGACTTTGTTATCTACATAATCGACGCCTAATGTATTCACATAGATCATATGCTCAATTTCCTTTGATCCCCAACAACCTGTAAGCAGCATAGAGAGCAGAGCGGTAACAAGTATGCATCGGATCCATTTCATGATCGTTTTCGTCCTTTAGTTTCCGTATTGTCTGTAAATTCCCCTTTTCCCCATGGCATTCTGAAAATAACTTTATAAAAATCCTTCAAGTGAGGCGGGGATAAAGGGGAAAGATAGTAGGTGCCGAAAGAACGTAAATTGACCATAAAGAGCACCAGTGCAAGCAGACATGTCATCGTACCAAACAACCCCAGAAACCCACTGACAAAGAGTATAATAATTCGAAGCAAGCTAACGACGCTAACTAATGACTGGTTCACCAATGTAAAGGTAGCTAATACTGAAATGGCTATAACCACAATCGTACCTGGGCCTGCAATGCCGGCACTAATGGCTGCCTGACCGATAATTAAACCTCCAACTACCGATAAGGTCTGGCCATAAGCAGTAGGTAATCTCATCCCGGCTTCTCGAAAAATCTCAAATAAAATGAGCATCACAATTGCTTCCAGAGGAGCCGGAAGAGGTACGCCTTGTCTCGAATTTACTAACGTTGCAAGCAGCGTAAAGGGGATTTGATCTTGATGAAACGTAGTAAGCGCGATCCAAAAGCCCGGCAAAAACAAGGAAAGCATAACCCCTAGGACTCTTAATAACCTAGTAAAAGCAACAAAGATATTTACCATATGTGCATCTTCCGAAGTATTCAATAAGAAGCTGAAGCTCACTGGCGCTATAATTACAGTAGGTGAACCATTCGTTAACAGCACAAATTTTCCATGAAGAATTGAATTCGCTGCATAGTCAGGTCTGCCCGTATATGAGAATAATGGAAAGAATGAAAATCTAGTCAGACTTTCTTCAAGCTGGGTACTACTCACCAATCCGTTGATCTGAATGCCAGTTAGTTTTGACTTGATCTCATGTAGAACATGAGGTTTAATCGTTTCCTTGAGATATAAAAGATGTACTTCGGTCGCCGTTTGGGTTCCAATCGTAAATTCTTCAACCGCTAATAATTCGGTCTTGAGCCTTTTTCGAATAAGGGCAATATTGGTAAATGATTCTTCCGTAAAGCCATCCTTAGGCCCCCGTGTTGACACTTCCGTATTCGGTTCCTCAGGTTGCCGTTTAGGAGGATCAGCTAATTTCACGACATAACTTTGATTCGATGGCGTAAATAGAAGGAAAAGATCACCACTCAGCACAGTGTCAATCATTGAATTTTCAATCTCACTTTCACTTGATGGAAGAGTGGTCATGTGAAACGGAACCTTTTGCATGAGATCGAGTTCATGGGATGTGAGGATAGATTCAGGAATCTTTTTTAATTCGGGTATGATGTATTCTTCCACTTTGATTTCATCGCACAACCCCTGGCAATACACCAGTTGAACGGCATTGTCAGAGTTAGATAAAGAGACAGTTAGTCTCTTAATGTCTGAACTTGAACCAAATACTCGTGTGAACACATCCTCAAACGTGTTGGATTCCTTTTGCTCAGGCTCTTTCATGATGTTGCTTTCCCCTTTCGTTGAGCCAAGCTAATCAGCCCTGCAATAATTACAGAAAAAGCGAGTACCCCCCATAAAGAAAAGGGAAGTACATAATGAGCTAACATACTCAGAAAAAATTGGTCACTAAATGGAATGGCTGTGAACACTACAATAGCAAAAGAAATGCTTCCAAGAACCAACATTTTCACTTTTTTGCTTTGAATTTGGAGTATATCGAGAATTAGAAACATAGTTAGAGAAATCCTCAGAAAAGCACCACTGAACCATTGATAAACGCTAAAAAAATCTAGATGCTCAATGTATCTTCCAATCGTCAGCAGTCTCCATTCTTCATACGCGGGAAATCTGAGTTTATCAGCCTCATCCGGACCAAATTCAACGATTGCACCAATAATGGGTCCCATGGTTAGCCCTAAGATAAGCAGGATCATGATCATAAAAGATAGATAGGACAATCGTGATTTGATGTGGTGTTGCATAAAGAAAAGCATGATGACCTCAACAAAACCTGCTCCTACGTACATGGTCCCTTTCCAAACGGGCTGCATGCCGTGCTCAAGCATCGGTCTTAATAAGGAATAATCTTTATGAGTTGAGTTAGAGATCATTATAAAAAAACCCAATATCACAACAAAAGGCAACAAAATAGCAGCGGTGTTAGCGAGAGAATGAATACCTAAATAAGCATTTATTACGGAAATTAAAAGTAATATGAGAGTAAGGACCAGTATAGGTGTCTCTGGAGAGAAGGTTAGATGCACCCAGTAGACAGTGTCCCTAGTTGTAAGCATGCATAAGATAAACAAATATATACAAGCGAATATCGAAAGAATACGGCTCACGATAGGAGGGTAAGCTTTTGCCAGCCAAGCGAAAAGATGCTGTTTTTTGATTTTGGTAGTACTAATGTGCAGGATAAAGATCCAAACTAGCGCACAGGCCCCAGCAAGCAGCACTGAGATCCATGCGTCACGTTTTGCCGCGTCCAATAGTATGGGGATGATAATGACATGATTTAGAAGGCCTGTACTCAACATAATAATCATGATGGATTGAATAAACGTAATATTTGTTTTGATTTTCCTCATCCTCCTAAATAAACCGGACCCACCGTCTACCTTATAATGCCATTCTTGGCGTTGATTTATTCTCCTATTACGGCAGCTTAATGAACTGACAGGTAAGAGGTGCGATTTGGAGGGACTATAAATTGGAAAATAAGGTAGGGGAAATAGAGCCGTGAGGTTGTCCGCAAGTTTCTTTACCCGGTCCAATTGGCGGTAACTGCTCGAGCGCATTAGCCATTGCCATTCTCCGTAGTTCATTTGTGAGGAACAGCCCTACAATTAAGACCGGGATTAGAACAATACAGCCAAAGTTAGCTTTTACATAATGATAAATCATTAAATGAACTTGCGTTTCATATCCGTTTAACACCATAGTCAATCAGAAAAGAACAATACTTTTTGGGGTAAAACCTTTAATTTGAGCAGATTAAATTGTAAGCAAGCTATGATAAACTTCTATTTGAAATCGCTTACAATTATATAAAAGGAAGGAAGTGGTAAATAAAAGTCACATCAAACAACAAGAGAAAAACAGACGAAAATACTAGAGGTCAGTCAAGTAGTACGTAGTCAAAAAAATCTTAGGAGGTAAATTATGTTTAAGATGAATAAGAAAATTTTGACTGTGTTCTTCGCAGCTACTATGAGCTTTAGTTTGTTTGCAGCATCCACAAATGCAGCGACAGATTATTGGCAAAATTGGACCGATGGTGGAGGAACAGTAAATGCTACCAATGGATCAGGCGGGAATTACAGTGTTACATGGTCAAATACAGGGAATTTTGTTGTCGGTAAAGGCTGGAATACCGGATCACCCACAAGGACAATCAACTACAATGCCGGCGTCTGGGCGCCGTCCGGAAATGGATATTTGACGCTCTACGGGTGGACAAGAAACTCACTCATAGAATATTACGTCGTTGACAGTTGGGGTACTTATAGACCAACTGGAACATTTAAAGGCACCGTGACCAGTGATGGGGGCACATATGATATCTATACGACTACGAGAACCAACGCCCCTTCAATTGATGGAACTGCAACATTCACCCAGTTCTGGAGTGTAAGACAGTCGAAGAGAGCGACAGGAAGCAATGTCGCTATTACTTTTAACAACCATGTTAATGCATGGAAGAAATACGGAATGAATCTGGGGAGCAGTTGGGCTTACCAAGTGTTAGCGACTGAGGGATATCAAAGTAGTGGAAGCTCTAACGTTACGGTGTGGTAATAGCTCAATTGGAGTAAGACTACTGAAGCCTCTTAATTATTAATATTGTTAAGGTCTGCCGGTTGAAGAACCGGCGGCCTTAATATTCTAAGAGAATAATTTCTTACATACTACTAGGATCGCCGTAACGACTTATTACTCTTCGTATCAGTTTAAAGGAGATAAATCAATGAGAAAACTATTGATTTTCCTATTAATAGCTACAATTGTTGTTATCAGTGCTTGCTCACAAGAAATGCCTGACAAGACTTATAACGAAATATTTGTAAAGGGCGGCACTTTTATAAACACAAAGTCTAACTACAATGGTGCAACCATATCGAACTTTTATATAGGCAAATATGAGGTAACACAAAAAGAGTGGATTGAGGTAATGGGAAGCAATCCTTCAGAATTCAAAGGCGACGATTTACCGGTAGAAATGGTAAGCTGGTATGACGTTGTAGAGTACTGTAATAAGCGTAGTATAAAAGAAGGTTTAAAACCTTATTACAGTATAGACAAGACTAAAAAAGACACAAATAATAAGAGCGATAACGATAATATAAAATGGACCGTAACAATCAATGAAGGAGCTAATGGTTATCGATTACCGACGGAAGCAGAGTGGGAATATGCCGCAGGTGGAGGCCAGCTGAGTAAGAGTTACACATATAGTGGAAGCAACTATGCAGATGAGGTAGCCTGGTATTGGAAAAACGCAGGAGATAAATACCTATCGGGTGAATGGAACTGGCCTATCATAGAAAACAACAACAATAGAACAAAATCTATCGGTGTCAAGAAACCCAACGAGTTAGGAATTTATGATATGTCAGGGAATGTAAGGGAATGGTGCTGGGACTGGTATGGCGTTACGGGAAGCGATATGGGTTCTTTCCGGCTAGTAAAGGGCGGTGGTTGGATCGGCAACATCACCAACAACGAGATATCTTTTCAAGGCAAGTTCGAGGCGAATGGTATGGGCCCTGATCAAGGTTTTCGTGTAAGTCGCGGGGAGTGAACGGGAAGGGATTGAGTTCTTATCTTTTAAACTAAGGTACATTTCGTAGACTTAACCAATAAGCTGCTTCCGGCATTCTACCGGAAGCAGCTTATTTCTGTTTAAGGTATAAGCTTTAGTTTATGCATAGTCATGGAACCGGAAATCAAGAGATCCAGCTCGTGGTAACCGCCGAAAACGGGACATGGTATGCTTGCCTTGTACAAACGATAAATTTATTTATCTATTCAAATTACTACCTATCTCTCAACTACAGTCTCACCTTCAATTAACACAGGCTGATAATATGTGTTGTTTGGAAGGTCTTTTTTTCCTTGTAATTTCTTAATGACCCAATCCGCTGCATCTCGTCCCATGGCTTCTTGTGGGTGTGTCAAGGTGGTTAGTTTGATGTTCGCGTTTTTGGCGATATAGGAATTGTCTTGTCCGATAATTGATAATTCCTCCGGAATAGTGATGTCCAGCTGTCTGCAGGCATGAACCACTTCCAACCCAACCTCGTCGTTATAACAAACAATAGCAGTGAGCGTATCTCTATTTTTATTCAGAAAATCCTTCAAGTCTGTAGATAACGTCTGTTTTGTCTCCGTGTTGAATGAAAAAATCTGCTCAGGATAAAATCGTAATTTGGATTCTCCGAGTGCTTTAATATACCCTTTCATCCGATACTTTCCCTGTAAATCATCCATTTTTGCAATGAGCCCTATTTGGGAGTGCCCTTTGGTTATCAACTCTTTTGTTGCCAAATAGCTGGACTGCACATCATCAAGACAAAGGTACGGCAGTTCTATTTCTTCATAAAAGGCATTAATCATTATAATCGGAATATCCTGTTCCTTAAAAGAAAGGTAGTAAGCAATATTAGGGTTATATAGATTGCTTTTCGTCGGTTCAATAATTAAACCATCTACACCGTAGGACAGCATCATTTCCAGGGCCTTTTTTTCTTGAGCAACATCGTTATTTGTACTAGCTAATAGTAGAGAATAATTATCCTCATTTAGCCGGCTTTCGATCCCGCGGATAATGGAAGGAAAGATATAGTCGGAAATATAGGTCGTGATTACACCGATCGTCTTCTTATGGGAACTCCCGCCGGTCTTCGAACGATATTGGTTGCTGACATAAGTACCAGACCCTTTTTCGCTTCGCAGAAAGCCTTCGTTGGAAAGTTCTAAAATTGCTTTTCGAACAGTCTGCCGGCTAACTTCGTACATGGACTGCAAGGCAGATTCAGTAGGGATTTGTTCACCAACATTGTAATCTCCCGAAAGGATTTTGCTTTTTATGTCATCCAATATCACTTGATACTTTGGTTTCATGTAATTCCTCTTTCCATTCTTGTTCGCTAAGTTATTCGTATATTCGGTAAATTTGTATGTACAAATTATAGCATGACAACGAAAAAAATAGAAAGGGGCTCTTTTTTTATACAGTTAAATCATTATTATCTCCATATTTGTATGTATATATAACTATCCAATTGACAAATGTACGTACAAAAAATTATACTATAGCTGTCAATTAAGAAAGCAAATTCTTATCATGACCTTTTAAAAAAGCGCTCTCAGAGAGGTGACAAACGTGATATCGAATCGATTAAGCATCGAACAAGCGATTCATAAGGGAGAAACTTCGCTTGGTATTGAATTTGGGTCCACGCGCATTAAAGTTGTACTTATCGATCATGGCTTTCAAACGATCGCTTCTGGAAGTTACGAATGGGAAAATCAGTTGAAGGACGGTTTTTGGACGTACAACTTGGAAGATATTATCAAAGGTCTGCAAGACGCCTATCGCGAGATGAAGGAAGAAGTTGCACAAAAATACGGAGTCACCCTTCAAACGGTTGGTTCAATCGGTTTTTCTGCAATGATGCATGGATACATGGCTTTCGACGAGCACAATGAAATGCTTGTTCCATTCCGGACTTGGCGTAATGCAACTACAGGTGCGGCTGCCAAAGCATTGACCGATCTGTTTGGGTTTAATATCCCAGAACGCTGGAGCATTGCTCATCTTTATCAGGCGATTTTGAATGACGAAGAACATGTGCCACATATACGTTTTGTTACGACACTAGCAGGATATATTCATTGGCTATTGACTGGAAATAAAGCACTTGGTGTGGGTGATGCATCAGGTATGTTCCCAATTGATGAAACTACAGGGAATTTTAACGCTTCCATGATACAGCAGTTTGATGAACTTGTTGCAAGCAAGGCTTATCCGTGGAAGACCAGTGATTTACTTCCTAAGGTGTATGTTGCAGGAGAGCAAGCAGGTATTTTAAGCGAAGCGGGAGCTAAAATTCTGGATCCATCGCTGCATTTACAATCAGGTATTCCGCTTAGTCCTCCAGAAGGGGATGCTGGAACCGGGATGGTTGCAACGAATAGCGTAAGAAAACGCACCGGGAATGTATCTGTAGGAACCTCTGTTTTTGCCATGATTGTATTAGAAAAAGAACTTTCCAAGGTTTATCCGGAAATCGATATGGTTACTACTCCGAACGGAAGCCCAGTGGGCATGGTTCATGCGAATAACTGTTCAAGTGACCTCAACGCCTGGCTTGGGTTATTCCGCGAATTCTATGAAGCCATGGGACACAAAGTGGATGCCAATAATTTGTACAGCGTGCTATTAAATAAAGCTTTGGAAGCAGATCCTGATGCCGGTGGATTACTAAGCTATGGTTATCTCTCAGGAGAGAATATTACTGGGTTAGAACAAGGCCGTCCGCTATTTGTCCGCTCGCCGGAGAGTAAATTCAATCTGTCCAACTTTATGCGTACGCATCTATTCAGCGCCTTTGGTGCTTTGAAAATTGGAATGGACATTTTGACGAAGGAAGAGAATGTAGCCATTGATAGTATTTTAGGCCACGGCGGCTTATTTAAGACTCCGGTAGTGGGTCAAAAAATGATGGCAGCTTCAATGAATGTTCCTGTTTCCGTAATGTCGACTGCGGGTGAAGGCGGTGCATGGGGAATGGCTATTCTTGCCGCTTACATGATGAATAAAAATCAGGAAGAAAGTTTAGAAGACTTCCTCGATCAAAAAGTGTTCAAAGATGTTAAGGGTGAAGAAATTCATCCAGAGGCAACCGACATTAAAGGATTTGAAACCTTTATCGAACGTTATAAAAAGGGTCTGGCGATTGAGCAGTCCGCTGTTGACAATTTAGTGTGAAAATGGAGGTAGCAAGATGTTAGAACAACTTAAAGAAGAGGTTTTTCAAGCCAATCTGGAATTGCCGAAACAAGGACTAATTAAATATACATGGGGAAATGTGAGTGCAATTGATCGTGAAAGTGGATTATTCGTAATCAAACCTAGTGGTGTAGATTATGAAACAATGAAAGCCAGCGATATGGTAGTTGTTGATCTGGATGGCAATGTGGTTGAAGGAGATATGAGACCTTCCTCCGATACACCTACTCACGCCGTGCTTTATAAGCATTACTCCGAGATCGGGGGAATCGTGCACACGCATTCCACTTGGGCGACCATTTGGGCTCAAGCAGGACTAGATGTTCCTGTCATGGGAACGACCCATGCTGATACCTTCTATGGTTCCATTCCTTGTGCGCGTTTCTTGACGCAAGAAGAAGTCGATCGTGGTTACGAAGCGGAAACGGGTAATGTAATCATCGAGACCTTTGAACAACGTGGGATAGATATTATGGCGGTTCCTGGCGTTTTACTTAAAGGACACGGACCCTTTACTTGGGGGAAAAATGCGAAATCGGCGGTAATAAACAGCGTAGTTTTGGATGAAGTATCCAAAATGAATTTGTTTGCAAGAGAGCTGAATCATTTTGCTGAGGAGTTGCCACAACGTATTTTAGATAAACATTACTTGCGAAAACATGGAAAAGACGCTTATTACGGACAGAAATAATCAAACTAGAAAATTACGAAAAGAGGATGAATATGTCAACAGCAGTAGCAAAAGAATTTTGGTTTGTCGTAGGTTCACAACATCTTTATGGGGAAGAAGCATTGGCTGAAGTTAAAGCACACGCACAAACGATGACAGATGCTTTGAATAAAAGCGGAGTGTTGCCTTACCCACTAGTACTGCAGGATTTGGCTGTCAGCGCAGATAAAATCACAAACATCATGAAAGAAGTCAATTACCGCGATGAAGTTGCCGGTGTTATCACTTGGATGCATACGTTCTCACCTGCAAAAATGTGGATTCGCGGAACAAAGATGCTACAAAAACCTTTGCTACATCTAGCTACGCAATATAATGAAAGTATTCCATGGGCAACCATCGATATGGATTTCATGAATCTAAACCAAGCCGCTCATGGTGACCGTGAATATGGTTTCATTAACGCACGTTTGAACAAACAAAACAAAGTGGTAGTAGGCTACTGGGAACGCCCTGAAGTCCAAAAGCAAATTGCAGAATGGATGGACGTAGCCGTTGCTTACAACGAAAGCTTCAACATCAAGGTCGCTCGCTTTGGTGACAACATGCGTAATGTCGGCGTAACCGAAGGCGACAAAGTTGAAGCTCAAATTCAATTTGGTTGGACTGTGGACTACTTTGGTATTGGCGATCTTGTACAAATCATTAATGAAGTTAAAGAAGAAGAAATCGACGCCTTGTTCGCTGAATATGCAGAGCTGTATGAATTTGATTATGGGATTAACAGCAAAGAAGCTTGGGAAGCTAGCGTAAGAGTTCAAGCAAGCTATGAAATTGCTATAAAACGTTTCCTTGATCAAGGCGGTTACAATGCCTTCACGTCGAACTTCGAAGATTTGCATGGTATGAAACAGCTTCCAGGACTTGCTGTTCAACGTCTGATGGCACAAGGCTATGGTTTTGCTGGTGAAGGCGATTGGAAGACTGCAGCACTTGATCGCTTGCTTAAAGTGATGAGCCATAACCAATCCACTGGCTTTATGGAAGATTACACTTATGAATTGACGGTTGGCCAAGAATCCATTCTACAATCCCATATGCTTGAAGTAGATCCTACTTTGGCAAGCAACAAACCCAAAATTATCGTTTCTCCGCTAGGTATTGGTGGTAAAGACGATCCAGCACGTTTAGTATTTGACGGCAAAGCAGGAGACGGTGTAGTGGTTTCCATGGCTGACTTTGGGACTCATTATAAGCTATTGATCAATGAGGTTACTGCCTTTGAACCAACGGTTCCAGCTCCAAACCTTCCAGTAGCTCGTGTACTTTGGAATGTTAAACCTAACTTCCAAGATGGGGTTAAAGCTTGGATCGAAAATGGTGGCGGTCACCACACTGTAGTTTCATTAACGCTTACAACAGACCAAATTATTGCTTATGCAAAACTTGTAAACTTGGAATATGTAGTTATTAAGTAATAGCAAAGATTCCTCTGATATTTTTTAAGTTCGAGTTATACAAGCGTCTGTTGGGGTTCATGAAAACTTTATTACGATTAATAGGACTCCATTCCTCAAAAGGCTCGAGGAATGGAGTCCTATTTTTTTGTTCGATTTCCTTCAATAGATGCGATAATTTCCACTCAAAGCCAATAAAGTAAAAAAGTACAGACAGTTGTCATAATAACGGCGGAGTCCAGTGCGCAATGGTGTATCCCAAAATAAACGGACAAAATGCTCTGCCTCCGGGCCATTAGAAGCAAGGGAAGCCATGGCATTGGTCGCCAATAGACCTGTCGGGTGCAGCGCCAGTTCGTCGAAGGGCTGTCCCTCGATGGTATACCGCCGGTAATTGGAAACTTCGATATTCCTAAAAAAAGCCTGAATTCGGTTACATTGATCGACCTGCCAGATGTCCTTTTGGAACCAAGCCCAGTCCAGACCGATATTAGCCGCTACCCGGTAAGCATCACTGAAAAAATGGCTGAAATCACCATGAGGCTGGGGTTCTGCCGGGGACCCGTTAAAATTAGCATATTCGGGAGCAAGGCCAGTTATCGGATGGCATGCAGTATGCAGATATGTGCGGCTGGCTTCCGCGGCTTCTCGCCAAAACATGTGGTCACGTTCATCAGCCCACAAAGCGAACAAATCATAGAAATGGGGGAGATGGTAAGACGGATCACTGAAGGTGGATTCCGGTACGAATTTGATCAATTTCGTTTCCGCGTCCCACATTGAATGGCCATCGCCTGTTTCAGTTTTATGTACACAAGCATGCAATATCGTTCGGGCCTGTTCGGAATAATTATAAGGTTTCGGACCGTTCCCCCAACGTTTTGAGGCAAAAAACAGAGCCATGGCGAAAAACTCTTCGCCGTCCGGTGCGGGTCCCTGAGAAATCCTTGTACCGTCAGGCTTGCAGTGCCAAGCAAAGTAATTGGCATAGCGACCTTCTTTGTGCTGCATAAACGTCTTTGAGAAGTTCCATAGACGATCAAACTCTTCTTTTTTATTCATTTGAACGGCCATCATCATCCCGTAGGACATTCCTTCCGACCGAACGTCTAGATTACCTGTATCCAGGATATAGCTTTTATCCTCGTCCTGCGGATAGTATATTCGTACGTTCGGATCTCCGTAAAACAAATCATTCCAAGTTTCATTGAGTTTAGCATTGATATCATCTTCAGAAAAACCGAGCTCCTTAAATATATTGCGATATTCCCCCGTATAAAAAGCACCTTGTTGTTTCATTGTCATCAAAAACGCCCTCCTGTGAACTACAACATGCAGTCCATTTTAATAAAAACTAAGGATGGATGGTTTGAATGGTGCCGTCATCGTTGTATTTCAGCTCTGTATATTTTACAGAACGCTTGTTGTCAGCTCCACCAGACAAAGAACTGTCATGATAAAATAAATACCATTTCTCTTTAAACTGAACAATAGAATGATGCGTTGTCCAGCCTAACACTGGAGAAAGGATTTTTCCTTGATATTCATAAGGTCCAAGCGGATCTTTACTGATAGCGTATACAATATTGTGGGTAGTACCCGTGGAATAAGAAAGATAATAATACCCGTTGTATTTATGTACCCATGGACCTTCAAAATATCTTCTCTCTTCATCTCCAGCAAGAATCGGATTTCCGTTCGTATCGATGATGGATATTTCTCTAGGTTCACCTTCAAAGCTCAGCATATCCTCGCTCAACTCCGCTACGATAGGTCCAAGAGCTGGTGCCGTTTCAGACGGCCCCTCGGCATCCGGAACAAATGAGCCGGTTTGCCATTTTTCAAGTTGACCTCCCCAAAGACCACCAAAGTATATATACGATTTACCAACATCATCAACGAAAACAGCGGGATCAATGCTATAACTACCGGGAATGTAGCTTGGTTCAGGTGTAAATGGTCCGGAAGGTGAAGCTGAGGTGGCGACCCCGATACGGAAAATATCGTCATGGTCTCTGGCTGGGAAAAACAAATAGTAGGTATTGTTTTTGTATGCTGCATCCGGAGCCCACATTTGCTGTTTAGCCCATGGAACATCCTTCACATGAAGCACTTCACCGTGGTCAACACAAGGGGAGCCATCTCCATCAATAGAAAGAACATGGTAATCCTCCATATTATATTGGTCACCGTTGTCATTAGAGATCATTTCGTGATCCAGATCATGTGAGGGATAAATATAAATTTTACCTTCAAATACATGAGCGGAAGGATCCGCAGTATAAATATGAGTTACGAGAGGTTCATTGGGTTGCACAGGCTTTGTCAAGTCATTTCCTCCAATTAAGTTAATCGCTTACAAAGTTAATGGTATAAGAACTTTAGGACTCTGTATATATAGCAACTATAGTTTATACCCCACAAAGTTTAGAACATAAAAAAGAACCTTTATTCAAAGGTTCTTTTTTACTATTGTCTTTGTCCGTGGAATTGTCGATGAAGTTCCCGCACTTGTTCTGCAAGCTCCGGTACAGGGCCATCTACGACCGCATTATGGATAACTTCCTGAATGGTCAATCGGCCAAGACCTCTCCATTTGCTGAAACCAGGATGGAGCCGAAAGGTTCGTCCCCAACCTTGAGTGCAATTCGAGCAAGTTCAATACAATGCTGAAGATGTTTGATATCCGTATCGTTTATCATGATGATAGAGCCTCCTGAAATTTAATTTATAGATAAATCTCACGAACAGTAGGCCTAAGACTGTTTGTTCACCGCATTCTTCTATGTTAGCATGTAAAGTATTCGATTAAAAATACGTCATGCAATTTCAAGATAGGGAGGACATCTAGAAATGAAACACCCATTTATATTAAATGCTGTATGGAACGGCGGTCGTAATAGTGATGGTACGATTGAAGCTGGACAACTCAAGACTCAAATCTCCATTCCGAAAGAAATGGGCGGGCCAGGAGTTGGAACGAATCCGGATGAGATGCTACTGGGTGCCGCGGCAACCTGCTATCTCATTACACTAGCAGCTATGCTGGAGCGATCAGGGCTTACGACTTCAAGCCTGACGTTAACATCAGAGGCGACAGTGGATGTAACAAATAACATTTTTACATATGAAGCGATCAAACATTCACCCATGATCACACTTACTGAAGATGCGTCACAGGACGATATTGATAAAGCAATTCGTATTGCCCATAAAGCAGAAGGTTCTTGTATGATTTCCAGAGCTGTAGCAGGAAACGTACAAATTACCACAGAACCAACAGTGCTAACATTAAGTATGTAAGGTTAAGTTCTAAAGGAGTTATCCCTTAGGAATCAGAGAGGAGAAATTAACTTTGAACGTTGAGTTGTATAAGGATTTGATCAAGGATGAACGTGGGAATTATTACGTAGCGGTGCAAAAAGAGGGCAATGAACTGACCTTGGTAAATGCAATGCTTGAGCGTTCTTATCAGGACCTGTTGGAATTTAATGAAGAGTTTAAAAAGAAATATGCGGAATACGAGTACCAGTTCATCGGCAAAGTGATTATGGATAAGCTGCGGCACGATGTTGTGTTCGCGTCCAAAGAAGACGGCCATGGACGAATGTTTAATCTGGCAGCGATTGCTGGCGATTACAAGATTACTTTTATTGATATGATTGAATTTTACCGAAACCCTCGAGTAGGACGTAGCCATGACAACGACATCCATTAAGCTTAGCGTTTTGGACCTTGTACCTGTATTTGATAATGTGGATGCAAGCTTTGCTTTAGGACAAGCGGTGGAACTGGCTCAAACAGCTGAAAGACTGGGATATACTCGTTATTGGGTTGCCGAACATCATGATATGCCGGGCTTAGCGTGTACCTCCACAGAGGTGTTTTTATCGCATATCGGAGCGAGAACACAGCATATCCGCATCGGATCGGGAGCTTTATTGCTGCCGCACTATAAGCCGTTAAAAGTAGTGGAATCTTTTCATTTGCTGGCAAGTTTATATCCGGGACGCATCGACCTTGGGTTAGGTAGGGCTCCTGGCGGTGCTGCTGAAGTAAGCTTAGCGCTAAGCGGAAATTTTCTCGAAAATGTTTGGAAAATGCCGGAACTGCTTAAGGGAGTCACCGAATTGTTGCAGGGGAACTATTCATACGAAGGACGTCAGATAACCGCCCGTCCGACTCCACCCGAATCGCCAGAGCTGTGGATGCTAGGCACAAACAAGAAAAGTGCGGCATATGCTGCCGAGTTTGGAGCAGGCTATGTGTTTGGTCAATTCATGAGCGATGTAGCTGGGGAAGAGATTTTGCAAGCTTACCGTGAAGCTTTTATCCCTTCATCAGTTAATGCTAGCCCTCGGGCCATCGTAGCTGTTGGCGTTATTTGCGCCGAGACTGAGGAAGAAGCAGAGCGGCTAGCCTCTTCCGGTATGACATTATTTCAACAAGAAGGCTCGGCCGAAGAGAAATCCAAGCTTTTGGAACGTAAACTGCTGATAGGCACACCCAAAAGCATTAAAGAAAAGCTGGAACAGTTATCTCACTTGTATGGAGTTGATGAATTCATTATCGTTACTATGATTCCAGACTATGAGAAACGGCTGCATTCGTTTGAGTTGCTTGCCCGTGCTTGCTTGAATTCCAACTAGCCCTTTCTTCAAGCAATGATGCTAAAGGAGGTCCACATAGATGCAGACTCATACCTCTGACTCCATTAAAATCCCTCCCGGATTTTGGGCTGGATTAATTCAATTAGGGATAACCGCTCAAGATATAGCCAGTAAAGCAAGTCTTCCCCTGAGTCTTATCACGGAGTCATCAGTCACCACAGCCCAATATTACGCTATCTGGCAGGCATATTCGTATCTCGTTGGAGACACTGCTGAGGGAATCATCAAGCTAGCAACCGTTTTTGAAACCACACAATATCCGCCGACCGTCTTAGCCACTTATCATGCTAAAGATTATCGCGACGCTCTAAACCGAATGGTGCGCTATAAACGAATGTGCCCTCCAGAAAGCTTGCATATCATCGAGGAGGGAGAGTTGTGTACAATCGAATTGAATTGGCAGCCTCCCGAGTATTCCGGTCCACCGCTGCTGCTTGGCCTTACACTGGCGTTTTTACTGGAGCTTGGGCGGCGGGGAACAGGTATACCTCTGACAGCACAGTTGGTAGAATTTTCACAACCCATAGGGAATTTACAGGTTCTTGAAGCTTATTTCGGCTGTCGAATTCAGATCGGTGCAGAGACTAACTGCTTAACACTACGACGAAGTGACTTGGATCGGCCCTTTATCTCGTATAACGAAGAGTTGCTAGAGATTCTGACTCCCGTTTTGGATCGGACACTTGCTGAACAGCAGGGCAGTCACTCCATTACTGAAAGGGTCAAATGGATTATGAAGCGCAGCTTTAGCGGAGGCCGACCCGAGATTCAAACCGTTGCTAAAGAGCTAAGGATGAGTGCTCGTACTTTACAGCGGAGGCTTATTGAAGAAAATACGAGCTTCAAGCATTTGCTGACACAAGCCAGACATGAGCAGGCGCGAGCGTATTTAGCAGATCCCTCCCTCGATGTTAAAGAGGTGGCTTTCTTGATCGGATATGAAGATCAGAACTCGTTCTATCGTGCCTTCCGACTTTGGGAAGGAGATACTCCTTCAAATTGGCGTGTTAAACAAGAAGTTTGGCGCAAGACACTAGTTACTGAATAATCCCGGTAAGATAGTATAAATACTAGCCGATACTCAGTACAGTTCTTGAGAAACTGCTAATTAACTCGCCATGATTAAAGGAGAAATGAAATATGGATATGGGATTAAACAATAAGACAGCTTTAATTACAGGATCTACAAAAGGTATTGGTAAAGCTATCGCCTTTGAACTTGCCAACGAAGGCGTTAATGTACTAATAAATGGACGTAATTATGAAAAGGTAGAACGAACAGTAAATGAAATTAAAGCAAAATTTCCGGAAACTTTTCCACAGAATGCTACAGCCGATATTGTAGATATGGAGCAAAGAGAAGCTTTATTTGAAAAATACCCCCATATCGATATTTTAGTTAATAATATGGGGATTTATGAACTGATGAGCTATGACGACGTTGACGATGAAATATTTGAAAAATACATCCGTACGAATGTTCTTGCTGCAAATGGATTAACAAAATTTTATTTACCAAAAATGTTAGAAAACAATTTTGGTCGCGTGATCTTCATTGCTAGTGAAGAAGCAATAATGCCGTCAGCTCAAATGCCACAGTATGCAATGACCAAATCAATGCTATTATCATTGGCAAAAAGCTTATCTAAATTAACAATCGGAACAGAAGTTACCGTCAATACTATCATGCCAGGACCAACACTCTCTGAAAACGTGCACCAAATTATTGATGGAATGTACCCAAATGAAACGTTGACTTTTTCAGAAAAAGAGAAAAGATTCATGGCTAAAAACTTACCGCAATCTGAAATACAGCGATTTATCAAACCTAATGAAATCGGTAGACTAGCAGCATTTATGAGCAGTCCCTATGCCTCTGCATTTAAAGGTTCTCCGATCCGTATGGATGGGGGCATGGTACCTACTATTTTCTAAATGTAGTATCGATACACAAAAAGCCACTCCTTACGGAGTGGCTTTTTTATTTGATATATTATTCACTGTCCTCCGGTATGACAAAGGATACCAAAGTACCTTCACCTTGTTTACTTTGAATAAAAAGACCCTGACTATACAATTGCATCAGTCTTCGATGGGTGTTAGCCAGTCCGATGCCACTTTTAGCTTTCATGGTCGGTTCCAGCAACAACGCGAGCGTTCTATGATCCATACCTTGCCCATTATCCTCCACTTCGATCTTTACAGCATTATTCAGACGTGTGATCCGAATATAAACGGTACCCCCCTGTTGACACTTGAGCAGACCATGCTTGATAGCATTTTCTACCAAGGGTTGGATGGATAGAGGGGGTAACAGGATATTAATGTCTGGATCTACCACCCAAACAACGGAAATTCGTTCTGCAAATCGTGTTTGTTCAATATACAAATAAGATTCTACCAGCTCTAGTTCATGAGAAAGGTTCACGAGTTCTCCGATATTTAAAAAGTCAAAGCTGATTCGCAAAAAGGAAGTAAATGCAGTGATGAGCTCTTGCATCTTTTTAGTATCCATATCACTGAGTGCCGCAATAGAGTTCAATGTATTGAACAAGAAATGGGGTTGTATCTGTGCCTGTAGATAAGCCGCTTCAATACGCACCCGTTCATTAAAAGAAATTTTCATCGCTGTTAAGGCTCGAATGCGATATTTGAGTTCAACTGCATCCACCGGTTTGGTAACATAATCATTTGCGCCGGAGTAGAATCCAGTGTAAATATCCTCAGGTTGACTGCGGGCAGTCAGCAATAGCACTGGAAGCTCATATAGGGAATAACGAGCGCGAACCTTTTGCGTTAATTCATATCCTGACATATGCGGCATCATTACATCACTAATCAGTAAGTCCCAACTCTTTTTATCTAGCCAATCCAGTGCCTCTTGTGCAGAGTTCACTGTCGTAATGAGATAAGGTTCGTTTTCGAGAATGCCCTTTAGCACATTCAGATTAACAGGGTCATCATCTACCACCAAGAGATTCACCTTCGCATCTGTAAAGAGTGGCGGGATTTTGTCAGTGTGTTGATTAGTTTGTTCGGAAATCCCCCATTCAGCCATCTGCTTATAAATCTCATCTGGTGTATACGTTGTTAAAGGTGCAACCTCTCTTACTATCTGTTCGCTATAGGAATCAGCAAGGGGTAGTGCAAAACTGAAAGTTGAACCTTTGCCAAGTTCAGAATGTATGCTCAAGCTGCCACCATGTAGTTCTACCAACTGCCTACTAATGCTTAGACCCAGTCCAATTCCACGCCCGTCATTTATTCCGTGAGGGCCTTGCTCATAGGGGAGGAATACCCGCGCCATGGTCTCTTCGGTCATGCCTACTCCGGTATCTGTTACATATATAAAGACATGAGCGTCTTTTTCCTCAGCTGAAACAGAAACAAGTCCTTGCTCGGTGTATTTGAGCGCGTTGTGCACTAGATTTAATAATACTTGTACTAGTCGTTTCTCATCCGCAAGAATAGGAGGCATAGATTCTGGTATGTTCATGGATAGCCGTACCGGTTTGCCTTCAATCAAATATTGAAGCATATTGATGACTCCGGGAACCACCGATTGAACCGAAATAGGCTCCTGATGCAAAATAACGCGATGCTCTTGAAGACGTACTACATCCAGTAGATCACCAAGCATATGGGACATACGGCGGCTGATAGTAATCAATAACTCCATATCTTGCCGGCTACTCTCGTAGAGTCTATCCTTTTCCTTCGTTATTATATTTTGCGCGATATTCATAATGCCATGAACTGGTGTTCGCAGCTCGTGAGAAGTATTGGCGAGAAACTGATCCTTGAGTTTGTCCGCTTTTTTCAGCTGTTCATTTAGCTCCATGTTCTCTTTGGCATTCTGAAAATACTTTTTAAACCAATAAGCTGAGAAGCCAACGATGGCGGCAATAATATCCACAGGATAGTAGACAATTGAATAATGGCCGTTATTATCCCACAAATTCCATAACAAATTAGAGATGATGGCCGCACCAGATATCAGTAGAAAAACAACATCTTTTTCATCTTGCCTTTTGAACAATAAGCGCCCCAAGCTATATATTAACCAGATGAAGGGGATATACTGAAACACTTGAATGATTCCCCAGTGAATCGATGTACTGACCAAAGAAGCAGGAACGATAAATATAAATAAGGTATAAAGGAAAAGACACCAAGTGTAAGCACGTAACCACTTGTTGACTTCGACACCTGAGGTAAATTTCCTGAAAACAAGCAGAATAAAAAGGTTCTGCCATAAGAAGGCGATTAAACGGATTTTTAATGACCAAGTGTAATTAATCGGCAGTAATGCTAAAACTAAATTGTCATTTCGGGCTAAAAGGATTACGGCTACAGATAATGTCATTAGCCCTACAAGAAACAGGGCACGTTCTTTAGGATTAAATAAATACAGAATACAGGCATACAGCCCATGTAGTAGCAGAATGATTGCAGTAAGTATTTGAAATCCAACGGTATAAAAATTTGTCCGGTTAACCACTTCCTGAGAGCCAAAGAAAATAGGCCCACTAATACCGCCTTTATAGGGGTGATCAAAGTTTGCAACCTGAATAAGTACATCTACTTCTGTCATATTTTTCGAAAAATATGATGCTGTAAATGAGGTAGTTTTTGGTGCATATGTATTGGCATCGAGAGAAACTGTCCCATTATTGAGAATAGGGGTACCGTTAATTTCCACACTGGAGGCGGAATAAATTTGTTTGATCCAGAACGAGACAGGCTCCTGAAGCGGTTCTACCAAAATACGCAGACGGTAAGTCCCGTATCCATATGAAGTTGTCTGATCAGTTCCGATAGCGTGGCTCCAATTCCCAGGAACTTGAAGCGCTTGGGATTGCTTTGGGATAGTGGAAATCTTGGATGAAACAAATTGCGAAGGATAGAAGCTCCATTCACCATCTAGCCTGAATAAGTTAGCTTTCTCCAGATCCTGGCCACGTAAATCCAGTACACCGTTGCTAATCATAGGTACATTGTTGGAAATCTTAAATATGCTGAACCAAATGCAGCGTAGGCCAAAGAGAATGCTGATAAAAAGTAGAATAATTGCTAATTTGTTTAGGATCGTATTATTTTTCATGAGAACATTATAGCAAATAATTCTAATCTAGATTCTAAAATGGATTTATTTATATAAAATGAGCAAATGCCAGCAAAGATCTTAAAGGACAGTATAGTTATAATTGTTCTTTATGAACAATAACTTGTAAATATTGTTATTATTAGAGAGGGAGTTTTCATCGCTAACAGGTCAAAATCTGCAACATGTAATGCACTGAAAAGAAAAGGAATGAACCTAATGCCTAAGGAAGAAGTGTTAAAAGGCGGTAATGTAAATCATATAGTCCGTATGGCGAACACTGTTCGCCGCCCTATAGGTTATTGGAGTCCGAATGTTCATGAACTACTCAAACATTTGGAACAAGAGGGCTATGAGGGAGCACCAAAATTCCTCGGAATCGATGATTCTGGTCGTGAAATATTGACATTTATTTCTGGGGAAGTTCCAGGGAATAATTATCCAAACCTTGAACCGTATATGTGGACGGACGAAACGCTTGTGGGTCTGGCACACCTTATACGTCGTTTCCATGATGCGACTACAGTGTTCAAGTCCAATATGGAGGACAGATGGCAGATTAGCTATGCCGATGATGCCGAACATGAAGTGATCTGTCATAATGACGCAGCGTTATATAATGTTGTCTTTCAAAAGGAGGCTCCTGTGGCGCTCATTGATTTTGACATGGCAGGTCCAGGTCCGCGTATATGGGACATTGCGTACACCCTTTACACATCTGTTCCACTTGCGAGTTTTGCATCTGACCATACTTCTGGAACCATAGTAGCATACCAATATGAAATACATGCCGTAGAGCGACGTCGGCGAATTCATTTGTTTTTTGAAGCTTATGGAATTCCCGTCCCAAATAATCTGCGACAGTGGATTATAGAACGTTTGACAGTACTGTGTGATACGTTGAGAAATGGTGCTGTTGATGGGAATCCTGCCTTTCAGAAAATGGTTGACGAGGGTCACTTGGCTCACTACGAGAGTGAGATTCGGTTTGTAACAGATCATTTCGAAGATTGGATATAAAAATCGGATATTCCACTCACGGACAGGATCATTGAATAAAATTTAAAAAGTATAACAATAGAATTGAGGTCTGAGAATGAGAGTAAAACGAATTGTCACAAATATTAAAACTCAGAATGTTTCGGCAGCAAAAAGCTTTTACCAGGACGTACTCGAGCTTGATTTATTGATGGATCATGGTTGGATTGAAACATACGGCTTACTCGGGAAGGAGAACATTCAAATAAGCTTCGCATCACAGGGCGGCTCCAATACGCCTACTCCTGATCTATCGATTGAAGTTGATGATGTCGATGCTGTGTTTGAACGTATGAAGAGTGCTGGATATACGATAGAATATGGACCTGTTGATGAGCCTTGGGGTGTTCGGCGATTCTATGTCCGCGACCCATTTGGAAAACTTATCAACATCCTTGCTCATGTACATTAGATAAACGTTCACGCCGTGCAGAAATCTAGATTGTTAAACAATCATGAAACGATAGTGGAGGAGCTTCCTATAGGGTAGCTCCTTTTAATATTAAACTAACGGGCAGGATAGTCATAATGAGACTTTGATACTTGGCTTGATTCCGGATAAATAAAAGTTGCAAAAAGGAAAAATATTGCTATACTAAGTTTAAACAACATTTTAAACGTCATTTAAAATGTTGTTTAAATCAGGGAAAATATACTTGGAGGTTGCGTATGGAGACAGACAAAAAGTTGGAAACAAAAGAGAAGATTATGCGTGCCACACTGGAGTTGACCAAACAAGAAGGCTTTGAAAGGATCACTATAAAAAAAATTGCAGAAGCCTCAAGCACGAATGTCGCTCTAGTTAACTATTACTTTGGGTCTAAAGAAAACTTGTTTAGCGAGTCCATCAAATTGATATTGAACAGCTTTCAGCATACCTTTGCCATACTTGACGATTTCTCTATATCCTCACGGGATAGATTGAGGCGATTTTTACTAGATTATTTACAAGTGATCCGTCAATATCCCGAATTGCTCTCCAGAATCATCCTGATGGGCAATACTGTTTTCTCCTCCCAGCATGAATATGGATCATTTTTGAATCTATTGGGGTTTCCTAAGATACAAAATACTTTAAGAGAGTTAACCGATGAACAGCAGCCAGAGCACCTGATGACCATGACGATGCAGATTTTTGGAGCGCTTTTTCTACCGGCACTTATGAGTCCTATTCTAGAAACAGGAGCTTCCGTGAAGATTGCACCTATAGAGGAACAGATTGACTTGCTCTTTGCAAGATACTTTCATTAATAAACTCAGATTGAGGTGATTAAATGAATTTTTTGAGAAAATATTGGCAGGATATAGGACTATTCATTGGCATTGTTATATGCATTTATCTTCTAATGAACTGGGAAACAATGCCGCGGATAAACAGCATATTATGGTTAAGCTTTGTGGCGATCCTTCTTCATCAGTTTGAGGAATACCGCTGGCCAGGGTACTTTCCAGGCATATTTAATATAGCCCTGTTTAAAAGTGAATCCCCTGACAACTATCCGTTAAATAAACAGTCGGCAATGATTATTAATGTGGTTATCGCCTATGTGTTCTACTTGCTCCCTGTATTCTTCCCGTCAGTAGTATGGCTGGGGATGGCACCTGTTTTAATGGGCTTTTTCCAAATCATTTTTCATGGAGTCGTCGTTAATAAAAGAGCAAAAAGCATGTATAATCCAGGATTAGTCTCGGCAATTATTGTACATTTGCCTATAGGGATCTGGTACATTAACTACGTATATGAGCATCATTTAATAACCCTAGCAGACTGGATTTGGAGCGCGATTTATTTTGCCATAGCTGTGTATATTTTAATTGTGAAAGGAAATACATGGATGAAAAACAAAAACTCCATTTACAAATTTTCGCAAAAACAGTTAAAGTCTTTTTATAAGTATAATAAAGGTTAAATATGATACTTATACAGGTCTCATAACCCACCAGAATGTCCAGTTGTTATAACTCTTGATGTAAAATTAGAGGGGTTAATGTAACTAACGGGAAACGTTAGCTCAATAACACACAATGATGAGTAGGTGCTTCGTATCCTGCTCTTTTTTATTAAGCTAACGGGCAGGATACTGATAAAATATACCGAATGTTAAAATAAGAAAAACAAGACGTGGAGGGGTAAGTTTGACTGAGGATTTTTATTGCGATGAGGTATTAAGTGGTCGTACTTCTGTACAAAAAGTATTTGAAACTGATAACGTTCTTGCATATCATCACACTCGCCCTTTTTATCCCGTTCACATTGTTACGATTCCGAAGAAGCATATCTCATCTCTTCTGACACTGGAACAAAGCGACAATGAGCTCTTAATTGAGTTGATGGACGTTGTTAAAAAGGTTGCATCGCAAGTGCAGTCTGAGTATGGAGCTTGCAGGGTGTCGACTAATTTGGGGAAGTACCAAGACTCAAAACATCTTCATTTTCATGTAATCTTCGGCGAACCATTACGCTAATCGTATTTGTCTTGCTCGCTAAAATAACGGAGACGGAGAACGTTGGTGGAATAGCGGTTGCTTCTGCAGCCGTTTTTTATTTGTTCAAATAACGGGCAGGTTAACGCAACAATTCATTCAATCGCTCCTGTCGTCTTTACCTAGTAATAAATAGATAAGAGGAAGATCCTGGAGGCGAGTGGGACGTGCGGTTGCGCACATCGGTTGTTCTAAGATAAAGAGAGGAAGAGCGGAACATGAATGTGGAAGTGTATACGTTAAATGCGTTTGCGAAAGGGCAGCGTGGTGGTAATCCAGCAGGCGTTGTCTTGGAGGATGGCCTTTCTCTGGATGCTGCCGAAATGCAGCTCATAGCGAAGGAATTGGGCCTTTCGGAGACGGCCTTTATGGAAAAATCCCTGCTTGCGGATTACAAAATCCGCTATTTCACCCCCGCCAGCGAAGTTGATCTGTGCGGACACGCCACGATTGCTGCATTTGGACTAATGCATTCGCTGGGTTTGTCAAAGGAAGGGACCTCCTATTCGATAGAAACCAAGGCAGGGATTCTGGATGTCGATATTAGCTCCGAGGGTCTTGTTTATTTGTCACAGGCTTTACCTCAATTTCTTGAAAGGATATCCTGCGAGGAAATCGCCCCATCTTTGGGAATGGATGCCGAGGGTCTGGAAACCGGGTTGCCGATCCAGATTGTTTCGACGGGCCTTCGGGACATTATGATCCCGATCCGCAGCAGGAAGCTCTTGAATGAGGTTCAGCCAAATTTTGATGCCATAACCGCCATCAGCGAAAAATATGAAGTGGTTGGATATCATCTGTTCACGCTGGATACTCCAGACGATGCTGCTGCGGAATGCCGGAATTTTGCGCCGCTGTACGATATTCCCGAGGAGAGCGCGACAGGAACATCCAACGGTGCCCTGCTCAGCTATTTGTACCAACATGGCCAACGAACTTTGCGGGAAGTAGAGAATGTCATGTTCAGGCAAGGGTATTCGATGGATTGTCCTTCTGAAATCAAGGCAGGATTGCGCCTGAGCGAGAGCGGTGAAATCAATCAGGTTCGGGTCGGCGGTGCAGTGGCTGGCATTGAACGAAGACATATCATGATATAAGCGGAATTAAAAAGCCTGTTTGCAGCCACCGTACCATAGGGGGCAATAGGCTTATTTTGCTACTGCGAGGCTAGATAGCAGAGGATGCTTGCGTAAACAGACGGATTAACAGTTCTTCATCCAACCTGTCGTTTTCCTTGATTTTGATCGTTTTGCGTTCCTCGAGGCCATCGAACAAGCCCCTCCCGCAATGGAGGCCGTTTGCGTTGAAGATCGTGAACGAAACGTAATTGCATTGAACTAACGGGGAACGATAGCTCAAGACAATACGACGGCAGCTGGCATGATGCTCAGCTGCCGTTTTTATTAAAGTAACGGGCAGGTTTACTTCCAATACATGGTATCATAGTTATGTGAAATAAAGCATTAGACTGAAAACAAAGTTTTAGACTGAAAAAATAAAATTGAAGACTAGGAAAAGTTCCCTTTAAAACACAAGGAGGATTTTCATGGATAATAATCTGAATCAAAAGTTCGAAATTTCAATTACGCGTGTATTCGATGCCCCTCGCGAACTGGTATTTAAAGCATGGACAGAGCTCGGTCATTTCGCGATATGGTGGGGACCAAAGGGGGGCACCTTCGAAGTCGTTAAAATGGACGCTCGATCAGGTGGCGAGTTTTTAGGTATTCAAACGTCTCCTGACGGAAATCAGGTTATGTGGACAAAATTTGCATACCAAGAGGTTGTCGAACCTGAGAAAGTGGCTTATATCCGATCCTTTTCCGATGAACAAGGCAATACGGTCCGAGCGCCTTTTAGCGTGAGCTGGCCACTTGAAATTATGAATAACATAATGTTAGAAGATGACGAAGGTAAAACTGTATTAAAACTGAAAGGTTTCCCTGTGAACGCTTCAGCTGAGGAACAGGAAGCCTACAGAGGTATGGCGCCAAAGCTTCAACAAGATCTTGAGGGTGCTTTCGATAAACTTGCCGATTATCTTGCCTTCCTGAATTAAAATGCGAAATAAAAAGTTAATCGGCCCAAAAAGACTTAATCACTTTGAACATTACATGCATTGCGCTAACGGGGAACGTTAGTTCAATAAACTAGCGGCTGTCTGGGATTCTGCCGTTACTAGGAAGTATCGTCATTAGACGATAACAGAGAGGGTGTATTCATGAATACACCCATCAGGGTGGTAACGCGAAATCAACTCCGTCCCTTAAGGGAGGAGTTTTTTTCGTTCTTATAAATGATTTTAAGAAGGATTAATTATGTTCCGAAAAATCTATGCATTCGATCGAATTCTGAGCCAGAATATGTTTATTGCTGTAAGGACTTCTTGCCGAAAGAAGGGGTATGCAGGTGCACTGGTATTTGAGTTAAGTTTTCTTCTTTTTGGGAAGATTGCTTGTTGATATCAAGTTATCAAGTTTAATAGTATTTCACATATTTCATAAGCTCAGCGATCCCTAAAAACTGCTTCATTAATTTACTGTTTAATTTTTGTAACGCAAGCTCGAATGACAATTCTACTTTTTTATAGTTTTGTGTCTCTATTTCATTCAGGAGTTGTTTCATGTTCTCGATATAATACACGGTTTTCCTTAAACTGCTGATCAGTATAATCTTTCTTAATTCCGTTATAGTATAGACCCTATAGCCGTTGTCTTTGTTTCTGTTAGAAGTAATAAGGCCTTCTTGTTCCCAATGTCGAATGGCTGAAGGCTTAACGCCTGCCATTTGTGCAACTTCACCAATAGTCATTGCATTTGTGACCTCTAAATCGTTGTATTTTGATAAATCTGCGTTCCGGAACATGCGTAACACATCCTCTAACCTATGCTTTTCCGTTTGTGTATTATGCTGTTCTTGATTGATTGACCAAAGTGCATCCTCAATTTGCCGTGCTTTAATCTTTCTCATCACATCGTACACAACTGGAATCTCATATCCTTGTAAAAGTGCCCGAATCGTAATAAAAGCTTGGACATGAATGTCTGTATAACACCGGCGATTGCTAGGAGTCCTTGGGACTTCGGGAACTAAGCCTTGATCTTCATATCTTCTTAATGTAGTGGTACTTACATTTAATTTCTTAGCTATCATTGTTGGTGTATAATAATCTCCCATAATCGTCATCGC